>CAZPNW010000030.1:0-7040 GCA_964588175.1 uncultured Planctomycetales bacterium | reverse complement strand
CATGGGGTCTTTCCGGGATAAATACCACATGCATATCGTTACCGAGATTGATCCCAAAAGCGCCGCCCTGTTTGCCCGTAATCCTTATAACAAGGAATTTCCGGACCGGGTTGTTTTTTTGGATGTGAGCGAACCGACGCGATTCGTGACCGGGGACCGGATCGAATTTATCGGAAGGAACGGCACTATGCGATCGCCATCCGTGATGCGCAGGGATAAGCTTTCCGGAAAAGTGGGCGCGGGGAATGATCCGTGCGTTGCCACGCAGGTGAAGTTTGAATTAGAGGACGGCCAGCAGAAAGAGATCGTTTTTACTTTTGGCTCCGGGAGAACGATGGACGAGGCGCGGGACCTCGTCCGGCGTTTTGGCGGTGTTGAGGCAGCACGCCAGGAGCTTGAAAGGGTGTGGGAATACTGGAAACGGATCCTGGGTGTTGTGTATGTGGAAACGTCCGATGACTCGATCAATTTTCTCGTCAACGGTTGGTTGCAATATCAGCTCATAAGTTCTCGTCTTATGGGGAGATGCGGTTTTTATCAATCAGGCGGGGCTTTCGGCTTTCGGGACCAGCTCCAGGATGTGATGGCGCTTCTCCATTCGAAGCCGGAAATGGCCCGTGAACAATTGTTGAGCTTTGCCGCGCGCCAGTTTGTGGAGGGAGATGTACAGCATTGGTGGCATCCGCCTTCCGGCCGAGGGGTCCGTAGTCTGTGTTCGGATGATTATTTATGGCTCCCGTTGGTGACCTGTCTGTATGTCGAAAATATCGGGGATACAGGGATCCTTGATGAAACGGCTGGGTTCCTGGAAGGGCCCCTGGTCAAGCAGGGAGAAGAATCTTACTACGATATGCCGAGAATCTCCGCTCGTACGGGGACACTTTACGAACATTGTGTTTTAAGCGTGAAAAGAGGTTTGCAGTTCGGCGTTCATGGCCTTCCTCTTATGGGAAGCGGTGACTGGAATGACGGGATGAATCTGGTCGGGCGCGAAGGAAAAGGCGAAAGCGTCTGGCTTGCTTTTTTTCTTTTTGATGTCCTTAAATCGATGGCTGCCCTGGCAGCTCAGCGTGAGGATAAGGTTTTTTCTGAATTCTGTGTTGAGGAGGCAGAGAAGCTTGCCAAGAATATTGAAAAGCATGGCTGGGACGGCCAGTGGTATCGCCGGGCCTATTTTGACAATGGGGAGCCTTTGGGTTCTTCTTTGAACAGCGAATGCAGGATCGATTCGGTCCCGCAATCCTGGGCGGTCCTTTCGGGCGCGGCTCAGGGGGAAAGAGCCCGAAAGGCCATGGATCAGGTGGACCGGCAGCTTGTCGACAGGAAGCATGCGCTCGTGAGATTGTTCGACCCACCTTTTGATAAGGCTTTCCCTAACCCGGGATACATCAAAGGCTATGTCCCCGGCGTGAGGGAGAATGGGGGACAGTACACTCATGCTGCGGTCTGGGCGGCGATCGCGTTCGCGGTATTGGGGGATAAAAAACGGGCCTGGGAGTTGTTCGATATGATCAACCCGGTGCATCATTGCGATACTGCGGATAAGTGCGCCGTTTACAAGGTGGAGCCGTTCGTGATGGCCGCGGATGTGTATGCCTCTGACGGCCTTGCCGGACGTGGGGGATGGACATGGTACACCGGGTCCGCGGGTTGGATGTATCAGCTTATCGTGAAATATTTACTGGGGATTCGGTTGAAAGTGGACAGGATCTATTTCGAGCCGTGCCTTCCGGCGGGCTGGACCTCTTGGAAGCTGCATTACCGGTACCGGGAGACCTTTTATCATATTACTTTTGTGTGTTCCGGACCCTCAGGCCGTTTGACGTCTATTGAGGTGGATGGTGTCGCGCAGAAGGAAATGGCGGTACAGCTCATTGATGATCGGGTAGAGCATTCAGTGAAAGTGAAGATCGGATGATCGTGGGATGGCATAAATAAAACGGACATGATTATAACAAATATATGGATATCCAGCAGGAGATCAATTTTGCGATCAAGGAAGAATTTGAGAAGCGTAAAATAGAGTTTGCTTGTCCTACGCAGACTTTGTATCTGCAAAAAACAGTGTAATGATTATGGAAAAAACTAAAATAATCCGCATTCTCAACCCGGCATCATCAAGCGAGACTATGAATCGGCTGTGGGTAAATACCCGGTTGAAACAGTGGAGATGTTGAATAATATAATAAGGTTTACGGAAAGAAGCTTAAATAAGTCATGCTGAAGTTTTTGGTTTATATTTTTACCGCGTTAGTTATCTTTGTCATGTTTTTCGCCCCTGCGCGAAATTATATGAATAGTTTATTCCGTCATGATAAACAGGAGTTGCGCGAAGAAGAAATTATCGGAAGGGTGTCCGGTCATAATCATCGGGTTGAAGAAATACAAAACGCTTTGAAGGACGCCGGTTTTGATCCGGGGCCGGCAGATGGAATTATAGGGGCTCAGACAAGGGTGGCTATTAAGGGGTTTCAGAAGAAACATGGATTAAAGCCGACTGGAAAGATTGATCCGGTAACGAATCTCGCGTTGAATAAAAATAAAGCAATTGAGAAGCCCCTTGTAGGAATGGGGCAGGAATTTGATTTGGTAGAAAAAAGCGGCGAGCAAATACAAAGAGCTTTGGAAAATGCGGGATTCTATAAAGGAAAGATAGACGGAAAGATCGGGCCTCGAACAAAAGAGGCGGTGCGGGATTTTCAAAAGGCAAAGGGGCTAAACGCGGATGGAGTGGCCGGCTCAAAAACGTGGGAAGCCCTAAAAATATACTTAAAGAATGAATGAATAACTGTATCGTATACTTATCGGGTATGGCCGTCCTAATAATTAGTGTCAGAACTCAGTAACTCACTGTAAACAAATAGATTAGGAATAAAATCTGCAAGGTGTAGATTTTATAACTGCTCGATTGAATCTAAGAATTCCGGGGAGCGTACATTACATAATTCTTAATTAAGTATGATGTCCCCAGAATTGCCCTTAATTAAGTATGATGTCCCCAGAATTGTCAATTAATTCTGCAACAATTCTTTCCGGTCTAAAGCTTAACATAGAAATATTTTTGTTAGATCTTATCTCTTCCTGTGTCTATTGTTAGCAGGGGGATACATTTACCTGCCTGTTTTAAAATTAAGGTGGAGGCTAAAAAATTATTGACATACTAGCAAGATGTGTTAAACTTGTTATGAACATCTGTTCATAACAACAAAGGGGTATTTATGAGGCCGAAGAAGACGAGGTGGGTAAAATGCGCTCCGGGTGAGCGGTGTTTTAAGCCGCAATGCAAGCCCTTAAGCAGGTGCGAAGGGGTTTATTTGTCTCTTGATGAGTTTGAAGCCGTACGCTTGGCTTGTCTTGAAGGATTAAAACAAATTGATGCGGCAAAGCTAATGAAGATCTCGCGGCCTACATTTTCGCGGATCTTAACCTCTGCCCAAAATAAGATCGCAGATGGTTTAGTCAATATTAAGGCGATCAGAATAGAAGGCGGTTGTTGTAAGGTTGGTGGAAGGAGTAAGCAATGAAAGAATGGAAGAAGTTTTTATATATTGTAGCGGCATTTTTAGTGTGTTTCTATCTGCCCGTTGAGAATCTGCGATTTAGCAACGCTATTTTTGAGGCTCTTTCGCTTGTTAAATGGTACGCCAGGGAACATGTATTGTTGTGTCTTGTCCCGGCGTTCTTTATCGCAGGAGCCATATCGGTATTCGTAAGCCAGGCATCGGTGATGAAGTATTTTGGAGCAAAGGCGAATAAATTTCTTTCTTATAGTGTTGCCTCTGTATCCGGCACAATTTTGGCAGTTTGTTCCTGTACCGTCTTACCTTTATTCTCGGGGATCTATAAGAGGGGGGCAGGACTTGGCCCTGCAACTGCTTTCCTATATTCTGGTCCAGCGATAAATGTTTTGGCGATCATCCTTACCGCAAGGATCCTTGGCTGGCAGTTAGGATTAGCTCGCGCTATAGGCGCGGTAGTCTTTAGTGTTGTGATTGGATTGCTCATGCATTTAATCTTTCTGAAAGAAGAACGCGCCCGCCATGCCAACGGTGATCTTCAATTTGGTGAAGTTAAAGCAGCCCGTCCGTTATGGAAAGACATTATTTACTTCTTCTCTATGGTCGCTGTGCTGGTTTTCGCAAATTGGGGGAAGCCTTTGGAAGGTGACACCGGGATTTGGAGCATGATCTATGCTTACAAATGGTGGATCACGGGATTCTTTTTAACAGTATTGGCATATTCTCTTTTTAGCTGGTTTAAGAAGGATGAATTAAAAGAGTGGACTGGGGCGACATGGGGTTTTGCGCTTCAAATTTTGCCTCTTCTTTTGGGAGGAGTTTTGGTTTCAGGATTTTTATTGGGCAGGGTTGGGCATGAAGGAGTTATCCCATCGAGATTCGTTGAGATGCTGGTCGGAGGCAATTCTTTACGGGCTAATTTCTTTTCTTCGATCGTGGCGGCGTTCATGTATTTTGCCACGCTTACCGAAGTTCCTATTTTGCAGGGCCTTATTGGCTCCGGCATGGGTAAGGGGCCTGCCTTGGCGCTTCTTTTGGCGGGACCAGCTTTGAGTCTGCCGAGCATGCTGGTGTTACGAAGTATCATGGGGGTTAAGAAAACAGCCGTATATGTGGCGCTTGTCGTTGTCATGGCCACCATAAGCGGGATGATTTTTGGATTTATCGTTAAATAGGGGAAAATGCCTTAAGAATGAAACGGGAAGGGATATAGGATGAAAAGAAAAGCAGATGAAATTAAGAAAATTGTCAGGGAAGGCTACGCAAAAGCAGTGAATCAGGCTACATCATGTTGTTCTTCGAGCTCTTGTTGTGGCGGTACAAGCCAAGCTAAAACTATAAGCAAAACGGTTGGTTATAGCGATGCGGAAATAAGCGCTGTTCCTGAAGGTGCGAATTTGGGGTTTGGCTGCGGAAACCCGGTTGCACTCGCCTTTTTAAAAGAAGGGGATGTTGTGTTGGACTTGGGAAGCGGTGCTGGGTTCGATGCATTCTTGTCGGCTCAGAGTATCGGAAAAACAGGTAGGGTCATCGGCGTTGACATGACGCCGGAGATGGTCGCTAAAGCGAGGGAAAACGCCAAGAAGGGTAACTATGCCAATGTGGAATTTCGTTTGGGGGAAATCGAAAAACTTCCGGTAGAGGACAATTCAATCGATGTGATCATATCAAACTGCGTTATTAACCTGTCGCCTGATAAGGAAACGGTATTTAAAGAGGCATATCGGGTCTTGAAGGCAGGAGGCCGGTTGATGGTCTCTGATCTGGTGTTGGCAAAAGATCTGCCACAAGAAATCAAGGATTCTGTTGAGGCGTATGTGGGATGTCTTGCCGGAGCAATTAAAAAAGAGGAATATTTGCGTTTTATTGAACAGGCAGGATTTCAAGGTATTAAAATCATAAGCGAGTCGAGCTATCCGGTGGACGCCATGTTTGATGATCTTGAGGCCGCTCAAGACGCGATAGTAAGTATTAAAGTCGCGGCGGTTAAAAAATAACGGGAGGATTGAAATGACCCGTTCGACAGGCTCAGGGTCATCCTGAGCGACTGACTTGTGGTGAGCGGAGTCGAACCAAAGGAGTCGTAGGATGAAAATTGAAATTATAGGAGCAGGTTGCCCTAAATGTAAACAGCTCACCGCGAATGCAGAAGCGGCTGTTAAGGAATTGAATGTCCAAGCCGAAATCGGCAAGGTTACGGATATTGATAAGATCACTGAATATGGAGTGATGATGACGCCTGCTCTAGCAGTTGATGGCGCTGTAGTTTCATCCGGTAAGGTATTAAACAAGGATGAAATTAAGAAGATCCTTTTAAGATAGGAGGAAAAACTTGAAGAAACTATTTCTCGTAATTCTGACGGCTGTTGCGGTAATTAGTCTGAATTTTGCAGCCTTTGCTGCGGAAAATAAACCGGCAGCTAAGGTTATAGCCTATTACTTTCACGGCACCTTTCGCTGTTATACCTGCACGAATATGGAAAAATTCTCAAGGGAGGCGATTGAGACAAATTTCAAAGACGCGCTTGCGTCCGGCAGCTTAGAGTTTAAGGCGGTTAATGTAGAGGACAAGGGTAACGAGCATTTTGTGGATGATTACCAGCTTTATACAAAATCGCTCATTCTCTCGTTGGTGAAAGATGACAAGGAGATCAAGCATAAAAACCTTGATCAAATTTGGCGGCTTGCCGGCAATAAAGGAAAATTTATTGAGTATGTCACCGGCGAAGTGGCTGAGCTGTTTAAGGATGTAAAATAATGGAGATCTTAATCGCTTTCGGTTCTGCTTTATGGCTGGGGATATTGACTTCGATCAGCCCTTGCCCATTAGCGACGAATATTGCGGCCGTGTCGTTTCTTTCGAAAAAAATAGCGCATCCGGCATTAGTCTTTCTTTCGGGCCTTGCGTATACCCTCGGGAGGATGATCTCTTACGCGGTATTGGGATGGGTCATTATAAGCTCGCTCTTGAGCGTTCCCCAGGTCGCTCAGTTCTTGCAGAAATATTCAGGTAAAGCATTAGGGCCTCTTTTGATCATCACCGGGCTCATTTTGTTAGAGGTAATTACTTTGAGGCTACCGGGTGTCGGGCTGTCGCAAAAACACCATAATAAACTCGCCGAGGCAGGGGCTCCGGGAGCCTTTCTTCTGGGGCTGATCTTTGCTTTGGCGTTTTGCCCGGTCTCAGCGGCCTTATTCTTCGGAAGCCTTATTCCTTTAGCGCTTAATAGCAAAGCGGGGACCTTGTTGCCTTTTATTTATGGGGTAGGGACAGGACTTCCTGTATTGCTCTTTGCGGTGGCGATCGCGCTGGGAGTGACTTCTATGAGCCATTGGTTTAATAAAATTACGAAGCTGGAATTTTACACCCGCAGGGTCACCGGGGTGATTTTTATTCTCGTTGGCCTTTATTACACTGGGATTTATATTCTGCGGTTATTCTGAGGTTAGAGAAAATGGAGCATATCATTCACGAGGAGCGCAAATTAAGCTTTTTTGAGAAATATCTTACCGGTTGGGTTT
>CAZPNW010000029.1:0-1814 GCA_964588175.1 uncultured Planctomycetales bacterium | reverse complement strand
CAACAGCCTCTGGTAAGGCGCAGCGGATATTTTGTGCGTGAAAACCGAATTACGACAGAGAGCACATGTCCGGTCTGCGGAGAAGCGATCCCCGGTATTTGGCATTAATCCTGCATCTATTTCTATCATTAGAACAGCAATTTCGCGCAACTTTTCCTGCAGATTTGCGTTAAATAATACACACATAATTTATTCAAAGTGATCAATCCGTAGGTTTAAAAAACGGAAAGTCAACATATCGACCAAAAAAACCAGAAGAAACATAACGCCGAAATTGCGGTCTGCTGGTCAGAAGGAGAGATGAGCCATGGCATTCTTTACAAATTTAGTTGTCGGAATGGTCAGCATGATGTTCCTGGCCATGAGCCTAATGGGGCTTCAATCCCCTTCAAAAAAAGAATGAGGATAAACATATAATCAGTCTTTAAATGGGGGGGGGGAAACCCTTAATAAAGAAACCGGTCTGGAGAATCCAGACCTTATAAAATAGCCTGAATTATTTCGGGAGCCAAAAACTCCCGGATCATTTTTAAGCAGGCTTGACTGAATTCCTGCGTCGTTCGATCAGGTAAGCGACGACCCCTAATAGAAAACCGGCAAGAGAAACAAAAGACATCATGCGAAAAAGGATCACTGAACCGGAAGTTTCATAAAGCATACCGCTGATAATAGCGCCAACGCCTGCACCTAAACCAAAATAAAGAGCTCCACGTACTGCCTGGGCGGTTGTGCCGATCTCGCGCGGGGCCCGCTGGTCAACATAAGCGACGCTGCCGGATTGAAGAAGCGCAAAGCCTGCACCGCCAAAGATCTGAAAGAAGGGAATGGCATTTGGATCACGTATCAAGGATAGCCCGGTCAACCAGGTAAAGAGCACCACAAAAGCTGCCAATATCATCTTGTGAGGTCCGAGTTGTGCCTGGATCTTATGTGCAAAAGTAAATGTGATAATTTCTCCGATCAGTGAAACAGATAATGCTATCCCCATCAATGTGGAACTGCCGCCTAAACCCTTAATATGAAGAAAAAGGAAATTGCCGATGCTTGATTCCCCAACACCCCATACGATTATGACCAGCATAAAGAGCATGAAACCCGGCTGCTTGAGCATC
Source organism: uncultured Planctomycetales bacterium (assembly GCA_964588175.1). Taxonomy (GTDB): domain Bacteria; phylum Omnitrophota; class Gorgyraeia; order Gygaellales; family Profunditerraquicolaceae; genus JBAZTA01. Next base: position 702 of record CAZPNW010000029.1, on the reverse strand, counting down.
TCCCAAATTCTTATGGGAGAAACTGGTTTGGCCGGTGCGGAAGAATGCCTTCGTATGGAAGGCATGATCCCGATATTGATCAGGAAGATGAAATTAAAGAAGATATAGATATAAAAGATGATCGGCAAACCCAGTCCGAGGTGGTCGATCAAATAGCCGGTGACAAGCACCATTATCCCCCAGCCAATGGAACCGCCCACGCGAAGTTTGCCATAGAGCTCAGGTCTTTCAAGCGAGGCCAGTGCGGTCTCATCCAAGATCGGACCAATCGGAGCATGCATGAGAGCATATGCCAACACGATAGGCACGAATGCGGCAAACGTACGGGCGGAAGGGTAAATGAAAAGAACCCCCGTGATTCCCAATACACATAAAGTCAGGACCAGCTTATGGCGGCGGGTAACATCCGAAAGGAAAGCAAAAATGATGCTGCTGAAAAAGGATACAAAATAAGGAATACTGTTTAGCTGCCCGATCTGGCCGCCCTTGAGATTGACGCTTTCATAATAGACACTGATGTAAGGAAGATACGCAGCCGCGCCGCACCAAAAGACGAAAAATGCCATCCACATGCTGAGCTGACGTCCTTTGGGTGTTTGCAGGTATTCTCTGGCTCTGGTTAAGGTGCTCTTTGCTTGCATGTTGGCCATTATAACAACCTTTGTTTTTCCCCTTTAAAAAATAGAAAAAGTCCTTTGGCTT
>CAZPNW010000028.1:0-4296 GCA_964588175.1 uncultured Planctomycetales bacterium | reverse complement strand
ACTGGCTGCGCCAACAGGGAGGAGGCGGCCCGGTGATCGAGCTGCCGATAGCTCCCCGATCATCAGCGCCGAATATGGAGCTGGAAGCTTGGGCAATGTACCGGATGCTCAGGCATGGGAATCCAATTATTAACGGGTATGTCAGCTTTTTCCCTGTTTCTTATGTGCAATTAAAGCAAGCTTTCGGTGAAGAGTCTCTTGGACGTTTTCAACGCTATCTGGAGGCATACGGGGTCAAATATGCCGTAGTTCATAAACATAAGCTGTCTTCTATAGAGAAAGAGAATTTAACGCCGGTCTTAGGGGACAAAATTGTTTATCATGACGCGGAGCACTCGATCTATCTTTTGCCGGATAAAGGGGGCCGGCCGGATGTTTTGCAGTTTTTGCCGCGTAAGGTCAGATTTCGGGAAGGTGTAATTCCGCGGAAGGAGAAAACCTATAGTTTGTCCGTGCCGGTGCCCAAGGATAAAGCCATACTTCTTACGCCGCAATTGCCCTGGCGGTTGCGCCTTGACTGGACAGATAAGAAAGGGGTACACAGGTCAAAAATAGTCCGTATGCGCGGCAGCCAGCTTGTAGATCCAAGTCTCCCGTCTATTTATTTTAAGTTTATTTCTTTCCCGCCGGGGGATAAAGAAGCGGAGGCATCACTCGTTTATGTAAAACAATTTTAGAAGCGAAAGAATTGTGGTATAATTTAATTGCTAACATACATTTATTTCATGGTTGAGCATTGTTCAATCCTGCTCACAGATGGCTGGGGGGAGTATGGGGGTTATTCTTAAAGATTTGACTGATATACAGCTCGATGCGCTTAAGGAAGTAACTCATATCGGAGCTGCCAGCGCTGTTACCGCCCTCTCACAGTTCATTAATAAGACCGTGACCATGTCACCTCCGGTTATCGTGAGGTTTGATCCTGCCTGTGTCCCTCAACTTACATCCCCGGAAGCCCCCCGCAGCACAGTAGTATTCCTGGAAATATCAGGAAACATTCCCGGGAAAATATTTATAGTTATCGACGGAAAAAGTATTGTTTTCTTTACCGGGCTGCTTCTCGGTAAGGGCGTCCCTTGCGAAGCCCTGTCTGAAATGGATATTTCCGCTATTAAAGAAGTTGCTACGGTAATGTCTGGCGCACACTTAAAATCATTAGGGGAAATAGTGAATACCGTATTTCATATGGATCCGCCCTCTTTTGAATATTCCGGTTCGGAAAACATCCTCAAGGTAGTCAATAGCCATTGTTCAGATAAAGAAGCTGAACCTATTTGTTTCAGGTCTGATTTTTTCGCCTCTTACGGCCAGGAAAAGCTTAATGGGTATATTTTATTTGTGCTGTTAAGGGCTTCTTTGCGGAATTTAGCTCAGGCGGTCATGCCTAATGTCTAATCCTTCGACAGAAATCTCCGGGTTTTAGCCCGTGGGATGAATGTTCTTTTTGAGATTTCTGCTTGAGGAGGGAGCCGCGGTCTTTAGACCGCGGGGGCTCCACGGGGTTAATAAAGCTAAAGGAATAACAGATGAGTAATGATAAGGGTTTGATCACGGATATAGTTAAGGAAGTCGGGAATCAGGCACTGTCTCTTACCAGCTGCCAGCCTTTTGTCACCTGGGTCCTTGAAAATACCCCGATCGTCCTTGAGCATGACTGCGCGGCTATCGTGATCCCTGATCCCTCAGGGGCTAAGTTATATTTGAGGCTCAACCAGCCGCTGTCTGATGGTTATATTCAGGAGTTTAAGCTTAAAACGATCGAGGCTATAGGCGCTTCAATGAACCGGAAGTTTTCAGAGAAAGATATTGAGGTCGTTATTTGTCTTCATGCTGATGCTTCTCTGCAGAAGGGCAGTGAAGTGGACGCGGTCGAGGCCTTTTATCATACGGATCTTATCGTCAGAGGCAAGAATCTGGGTTTATTTTCTATTGGCAGCAGAAAACCGGATTCATTCCTGGTGTATCGGATAAATATGTTTAAGATATTTGCCGATCAGGTAGCTTTAGCTATCGACAGCCTCAAGGCCCGGGAGGAGGTAGTAAGGCAGTCTCGCATCATAGAAATAGAAAGGATCAAGATGCAGACCGCTTTTTGCGGAATGGCTGAAGGGTTAGTTATGCTCGATGAATCTAATCAGATCGTTTTGATCAATCCCGTCGCCAGAAAGATGCTGGGGGTTGAAGAGGACCATTCAGGGAATGTGCTCGGGGTTTCCCTCGCGCCTGTTTTTATCTCTTTGTCAGAGCAGGTTATCGCTGAAAATCGTTTGGTGAGCAGGGAGATCAATCTTGGCAAGTCTATTGAGATGGTGGTTCGCCTGGATGCCGCTCCCGCGATCGATGCTCAGAATAAGCGCTTAGGGATCGTGGTCCTCTTGCGGGACATCACTAAGGATAAAGAGATAGACCGCTTGAAATCAGAATTTATTTCTACTATTTCGCATGAATTACGTACTCCCCTGACAACTATCAGAGAGTCGGTTTCGCAGGTCTTAGACGGCATACTGGGCGCGGTTACCGAGCAGCAAACTGAGTTCTTGTCCTTCTGCCTGGAAGACGTCGATCGTCTGACCAGGTTGATCAATGACCTTTTGGATATTTCCCGGCTTGAGGCAAAAAAGACCGAAATGCATAAAGAAGTCCTGGATATCGTTGGGTTAGTAAAAGGGGTGCACGCGTCTTTTATCTCGCGTGCGGCGGCAAAAGGACTTCAGATAAAGACCGGCTTTTCTAAAGAAAAGATCCAAGTTTATGCCGACCGGGATAAGCTTATCCAGGTATTTACTAATCTGGTAGGCAATTCCCTTAAATTTACCGAGCACGGGTTTATCGAGATATCAGTTATAGAAAAAGCGGATGCTATTGTATGTTCTGTGCGTGATACCGGCAGGGGTATTTCTGAGGCGGATGTGCCAAAGACATTCAGCAAATTCCAGCAATTTTGCCGCACGGATGACGCTGGGGAAAAAGGCACCGGTTTAGGTTTGGCTATCAGTAAGGGGATCGTCGAATTGCATGGGGGCAAGATCTGGGTAGAAAGCAAGTTAAATGAGGGGAGCCTGTTCAGCTTTATTTTACCCGCGCAGATCCCGGTTTAGCCGGTTTAATAACTATAGGCAGAGGAGACAACGGAATGCAGAAGAAGATCCTGGCAGTTGATGATGACCCACACATACTTATTTTAGTAAAGACCCGATTACAGGCTAACGGCTATGAGGTGGTTACTGCTGTTGATGGAGAAGAATGTATACAAAAGCTCCTTTCCGAGAAGCCGGATCTGCTGATCTTGGATGTTATGCTGCCTAAAATGGACGGGTACAATGTCTTGATAACGTTAAAAGAGATGAGAATGCTCGGGAAGAATATCCCTAAGGTCCCGGTTATTATGCTTACTGCCCGGGGAGAGCCTCGCATAAGGGAGTTAATTGAAAAAGAAGATATTAAAGCTTATATCTTAAAACCGTTCTATTCAAAAGAGCTTTTGGAGACGATAAAAAAGATCATAGGGTAAGCGGTTCTGTCTTTTTATAAAAATATGGCTGAGGAAAAGATTTTAATAGTTGAAGATCATGGCTTTATGCGCCAGCTGTTAGCCTCAAGATTAAAGGCTAGCAGCTACAATGTTATTATGGGCGCTGACGGCAATGAGGGATTAAACAAGGCTTTACAGGAAAAACCCAACCTGATCATCCTGGATATTAATCTGCCCGGGATAAGCGGACTTAGATTAGGGGCTATGTTAAAAGCAGATCCCCAAACCAGATCTATTCCCATTATTTTTGTTTCTGCCCGGGGGGAGGGGGAAGATGTATTCAAGGCAATATCGCAAATAGGCGCTGAGTGTTACATCCTCAAGCCGTTTACTGCCGAAAAATTAATCGAAGAGATCAAAAAAGCCTTAAATAAGTATAAAACTTAAAAGAAAGAGGTGAGGTATGGGAAAGAGAATACTTGTTGTAGATGATAATAAAGATATCGTTCGCTTGATCGCCTCCAGGCTTAAGGCAAATAACTACGATGTGATCACTGCTTATGATTCGTTGCTGGTCATGCAGATGGTCCTTAAAGAAAAACCGGACTTGATCATACTGGACAACTGGCTTCCTAATGGTACCGGCCTTAACCTTATCGGAAAGCTTAAAAAAACCCCGAAAACCGCCCCAATACCCATAGTTCTTATTACTGCTCAAGCAGGTACGACGGTACGTGACCTGGCTTTAGAGCAGGGAGCCGTGGACTTTATCGCTAAACCCTTTGATGCCGGCGATATGCTGAAAAAGATCAAGAAGATCTTAG
>CAZPNW010000027.1:0-13965 GCA_964588175.1 uncultured Planctomycetales bacterium | reverse complement strand
TCGCTCACTTTTGGAGAGCCGGAAAAAGCGTTTGAAGGGACCTTAAGAATGTCCGCGGAAATATCCACCGGGATCCCGAAAGAGAAATCTAAAGAATTAGTCAAGATCATTAAGGATTTTAACCCGAAGCTGCAGACCCAGATTGAGGGGGAGAAGATCAAAGTAAGTTCTCCCAAGAAAGACGACCTTCAGGCGATCATCGCGCATCTGCGTATTTTGGATTTTTCACTGCCGCTTAACTTTACTAACTACCGATAATGGCCGGAAAAACAAATTTCCTTGAGTTAAAAGAAGTTTTTCGCACGCTTCACGGGCCCCGGGGCTGTCTGTGGGATAAAAAACAGACCCATGAGACGATCATTTCGCATTTGAGGGAAGAAGTCCGGGAATTCATTGCGGCGGTCAAGAATAAAAATGTCCGGAACATGCAGGAAGAGCTTGGGGATCTATTGCTCCATGTTATGTTTAACGCGCAGATCGCTCAAAAAGAAAAAAATTTTGATATTGAGGATGTGATCAAAGGCTTGATCGCGAAATTAAAGCGGCGTCATCCGCATGTTTTCGGCAAGACTAAGGTCAGATCCACCCGGCAGATCAGGATAAATTGGAACAAGATCAAGCTGGAGGAGAAACGTTCCGTAAAGAAATAGAATAGGTTATCGGTGATCGGTTATAGGTGATCGCCGAAAACCGATAACCGAGCACCGATAACCGAGTCTATGTCTCAATACCTCTGCCCTCATTGCAAGAACCCGATCCATGATGATGAGGCGCTCCTCTGCCTTTATTGCGGAGAGAGCCTTAACCGCAGTGTCGGTGTCATGGGCAGCATGAAAAACCCTGTGATCAAAATTGTTGTTATTGCTTTAGTGGTAGTTTTGATTTTGGCGTTTGTTTTGTCAATGTTTTAGATAAAAGGAGAAAAAATGTATTTCTTTATCGCTTGTTTTGCCCTCGCGGTGATCATAGGATTGATCTTTAACCGTCTTATAAAATGCCGGATGCTTATGCGTGAAGCATGGAGCGGGATAGACGTGCAATTAAAACGCCGCCACGATCTTATCCCGAATATCCTTGAATCGGTAAAAGGGTATATGGGCTATGAACAAAAGCTTTTTGAGAGTGTCGCCTCCATCCGCAGTAAGATCATGAGCGTCCATGAGGTCAAAGATACAAGCCAGGCGGAGAATGAGCTTTCCGGAGCGCTTAAATCAGTTTTCGCTCTTGCCGAAGCGTATCCTGACCTTAAGGCGAATAAGAGTTTCTTAGGGCTGCAGCAGAACCTTATTGAGGTCGAAGACCAGATACAGCTGGCGCGGCGATATTTTAACGGGACGGTCAGGAACAATAATATCCTGGTAGAATCTTTCCCCAGTAATCTGGTAGCGGGAATGTTTAATTTTAAAACCGCTGAATTCTTTGAAATAGAGTACGCGACAGAAAGAAAAGCGCCGGAAGTTAAGTTCAACCAGCCTGCTTAGGAGATACTGATGAAGAAAAGCATGTTTTTTTTATTAGCCGGGTTTCTGGTAAGTTTATTCTTTATTTTACCCGTCGCCGCGCAAGGCCTGTCTTCGGAACGGATACTTTCTTATCATAGTGATGTAAAAGTCAACCGCGATGCTTCTCTATCGGTAACTGAAACGATCACCGTGGTTGCTCAGGGTGAAGAGATCAAGCGCGGGATCTATCGGGATTTTCCTGTCAAATACCGGGACCATCTGGGGAACCGCTATAATGTTGAATTCAAGGTAAGAGAAGTATTAAAAGACGGTTTGCCTGAGAAGTATCATTTAAAAACGATGAGTAACGGCATCAGGGTTTATATCGGCGACGAAAATACTTATCTTTCGCCAAAAGAGTATACCTATACTCTTGTATACGAGACTAACCGCCAATTAGGTTTTTTTAAGGATTTTGACGAGCTCTACTGGAATGTAACGGGCAATGGCTGGAATTTTACCATCGAAAAAGCTTCAGCGAGCGTTGAGCTTCCGGCGGGGACGGCTGAGAATAAAATTAAAGTTGAGGGGTATACCGGCCCTTCCGGGGCACAAGAAAAGAATTTTACTGCCGTTATCGATTATTATGGCCGCGCGGCCTTTGAAACGACTCAAGCCCTTTCTCCCGGTGAAGGTTTAACTATTGTAGTTTCCTGGCCGAAAGGTGTTGTCAGGGCCCCTGACCTCCAGCAGAAGCTTATTTATTTTATGAATGATAACCGCAGTGTGTTAGCCGGCCTGATCTGTTTACTGGCGCTCATCGTGTATTATCTGACGGTCTGGATGTATTTCGGCCGTGACCCTGAAAAAGGGACGATCATCCCGTTGTATGGGCCTCCTGATAAGCTGTCTGCGGCGTCAGTGCGGTATCTGATGAAGATGGGCTACGATAATAAAACGTTTACCGCGGCCCTGATAAGCATGGCGGTCAAGGGATATTTAAAGATAGAAGAGGCTGGCGGCCGATACACCTTACGCAAAACAGCCGCCTCTGCCTCGTCTCTGTCCGGCGAAGAAGAGGAGTTGGCGAGAAAACTTTTCCTGTATGATACCCTGGAACTGCAAAACCAGAATCATTCGATAATACAGGGGGCTATGGCTAATTTGCAGCGATCACTGGCGAATCAATTCGAGAAATCTTATTTTGTCACCAATATAGGTTATTTTGTGCCGGGATTGATCTTTTCGATATTCATGGTGCTGATCTGCGGACTTTTTGATGCTACGGAGAGAACGCCGATAGCGATATTCATGTGTTTTTGGTTGACGATCTGGAGCGTGGGTGTCGGCGCTCTGCTGCAAAATATCTTTTCACTCTGGAAAGGGGCCATGCAGGGAGGCAGGAATGCGGGCGCGGCTCTTGGCTTGAGCCTGTTCGCTGTTCCCTTTGTGATCGGTGAAGCAATAGGTATCGCTTTCCTGGCGTATGCGACTTCAGTGACCGTTATCATGGTTTTATTATCGGCTGTTTTCTTGAACCTGCTGTTTTACCATTTATTGAAAGCGCCTACTTTTATGGGGCGTAAAATGATGGACCGTATTGAGGGCTTTAAAATGTATCTTTCTGTGGCGGAGAAAGACCGTCTTAACCTTTTGAACCCTCCGGAAAATACTCCGGAGCTTTTTGAGAAGTTCCTTCCTTACGCGTTGGCATTGGATGTTGAACAGCTTTGGGCGGAACGTTTTACTGAGGTACTCAACGCCGCCTCGGCTGAGGGAAGGCAGTATCATCCCGCGTGGTATTCCGGAAGCGGTTGGATGCATCACGGCGCGGGCGGATTCTCAAATCAACTGGGCAGTTCTTTTTCAAACGCGATAGCTTCATCTGCGCATCCTCCCGGTTCAAGCTCAGGCGGCGGCGGTGGCGGGGGGGGTGGCTCTTCCGGCGGCGGCGGTGGCGGGGGTGGCGGCGGCGGATGGTAGCAATTGATAAAATTAATTGTGAAAAATCCAATCGCATGATATTATAATACTTTGTAAGAGTTAAGGATATTTTTTGGCATTGAACGTGTGTCAAGACTATCGGGAAAGGTTTTTAGGGCCAGAGTGTATTAACAAGGGAGAGTATCGTGAGGAAATTATTCGCAGTTACAGCGTTTATATCGTTATTTTTTATTCCTGTTAGTTTCGCGGGGTTGCAGCCGAGCGCGCAGGTGGATAATAACGCGGGGACATCTGTCATGCCGCCGTATTCAGGGCCGAAAGCCCGTATTGCCGTTGCTGATTTTGATGTTAAAGCCGCAAAGGCCACAGGTGAGATCGGTTCTGGTTTGCGTGAAATGTTGGTGACCGCGTTGATCAACAGTAACCGTTTTTCTGTCCTGGAACGCCAGGTTTTGAATGCTGTTATGCAGGAGCAGGCGCTTTCAGTATCAGGCGCGGCTGAAACCGGTAACGGCGGTCCGCAGCGGGGTAAGATCAAGACCGCTGACCTGATCGTTACCGCCGCGGTTACCGAGTTCGAGCCTGAGGCTTCAGGCGGAAGCGCGGGGTTGGGCCTTGGAGGTAAAGTCGGTAAAGGGGTTTTAGGCGGGTTATTAGGGGGCGCGCTCAATAAAGCGCATATGGCCCTTGATATCAGGATCGTCGATACATCGAGCTCTGAAGTCCTGGCGGCAACACGCGTGCAGGGGCAGGCAACGGATATTGCCGGCAATGTCGGGTTGGGTTTCCTGGGGAGTTGGGGATTAGGCGCCGGTTTATCCGGTTACGCTAATACACCTATGGAAAAGGCTATCAGGGTTTGCATCATTGAAGCCATACGGTATATTTCCCAATCGATCCCCGCTAATTATTTTAAATATTAATTATTCAGGGCCTGGAGATTTGCTGTTGATTTAGTATGTTTTAAGGAGCTTGGGTTATGGGGGAAGATAGTCAGAACTCTGATAAAAGGATAAATCCGCGTATTGCCCGTAATTTTGTCATTCGGTATCGGCTCTCCAGGACCGAACAGGCAGCCAATTGGTCAACTTCAGTGATCAAGAATATCAGTCAGGGAGGTTGTTGTTTTCCCACGGGCGTCCCTTTTGTCATAGGGCAGGTCTTGGAATTGGAAGTCCAGCTGCCTGCTTTGAATGCTCCTATTAAGTTTTCCGGTGAAGTAAAGCGCTGTCAGTATACGGAAGCCGTACACGGGATAACCGCGTATATGGTGGCGCTGCGTTTTCAGGAGATCGACCCCGGCCAAAAGAAGATTTTGATCGATACGGTTGATTTTTTTGTGCGCAAACAGCACGATAGGTAAAATATGGCGTTTATAAAAAATCTATTGATCCTTGCGGTCTTCGGTTTTGCGGTGTTCTTTGTTTGGAAAATGTTGTCCGGGACATTTGTCAGCGCCAGTAAAGATACTGTCCGCAGTTATTACAGCAATCCTGAAGTCGACATCAAAAAATTAAAACAGGGTAATTAACCCGTATTTTTATTTAAGAAGGCCCTCGCGTCATTGTGCGTGAGTAAGTGCGGAGGAGAACTGTGAAGATCAATAGTAAAGTTGAAAAAGCGATCAATAACCAGATCAATAAAGAGCTTTATTCGTCTTATTTGTACCTGGCGATGTCAGCGTATTTTGAATCGGTTAATTTAAGGGGTTTTGCTCATTGGGTACGCCTTCAGGCGAAGGAAGAAGATTCCCATGCCATGAAATTTTATGGTTATCTCTTTGACCGGGGTGGAAGGGTCGTTTTAAGCGCTATCGATGCGCCCCCTGTTGAATGGAAATCGGCGCTTGATGTATTTTCTCAAATATACGCCCATGAAGTTAAAGTGACCGGGTATATCAATGATGTGCTTAAAGTGGCCCGCCAGGAAAATGATAGCGCGACTGAAACGATGCTTGACTGGTTCATTACCGAGCAGGTAGAGGAAGAAGCTCATGCTCAACAGATCATGGAAAGGCTGAAAATGGTCAAAGATTCCTCAAATGGGCTTTTAATGCTTGATTTTGAGCTTTCACAGAGAAAATAATCACCGGTACGGGAAAGAGGCATTTTAGGCGACTAAAATGCCTCTTTTATTTGTAAGATGAAAAATTTACATACCAAAGAGATTGCTGTTGTAGGGGTCTCCAGCCGTCTTGAAAAGATGGGGACGAAGATCTTTCTGGACCTCTTAAAACACGGGTTGAACGTGCAGGGGACGAATCCTTCCGGCGGTGAAGTGTTAGGGAAAAAATTGTATAAGAGTTTACGCGACCTCCCCCGGGTCCCCGATATTGTCATTACTGTTGTCCCGCCTTTAGTCACTGAACGCATTGTTGATGAATGCCGGCAGATGGGGGTGCGTGAGATCTGGATGCAGCCCGGCTCTGAGAGCGGTGCCGCGATACAAAAAGCCCGTACGTACGGCATGACGGTAAACCATGATTCCTGTTTTATGGTACACCATAAATTCTGGTAATAAAAATACTTACCAAAACAAAACTTTCTGATATAATATTTTAGTATTTATAAGATTCTTAAGCCTGTTTTTTTCTTACCTTGAGGAGCGGATATGATCTTATTGCTCGGTGGAATGTTGATCGTAGGGATCGGACTGGTCGTTTTCGCGTTGGTCTCTCCTGAGGATTCGCAAGAGGCTTCGCCTCGCCAGCCCAAAGGAGGCAGGGCTGCCCGAGAGCAGGAAGCCCTTGACCGGGAACAAAAGATCCAGCGGTTAGAAACACAAGCCGGTATTTTAGAAAAAGAAAATGATTCGGCAAAGGCTTCACTTGAGGCGGCGCGGCTTGAGTTAGAGGCATTAAAGAAAAAAGAATCCGAATTCAAGACGGAATTAGCGCGCCGGCAGGACTGGGTGGCCAAGAGCGAAGAAATGCTCAACAAGTCCAAGGAAGAGGCCTTTGAGTTAAAGAACAAATTCAATGAAAAAGAAAAAGAGCTGCAGGAAGAATTCGCTAAGTCCGTCGATTCTAACAAGCAGGTCAGGGAGCTTACCGAGAAAACGCTGACTCAGGAAAAACAGCTTAAGGAACATGCCGAACAGATAGAAAAATATAAGCATCTGGTCGAAGGTTATGAGCAGGAAGTAAAGGCGTCTTCGATAAAGATCGCGGAGTATAAGAAGAAAGAGCAAATTAACGAGTGGGTCCCCAAGCTTGAATTTAATAAGCTTAATGAAGAATTTTCCGCGTTAGAAAAAGAGTTAGAGGCGAAAGAAGAGAAGCTTCGCGCGCTGGTCGAGGAGTTGGTAGCGCTTAAGCGCCAGTTAGCTGAGCGAAAGCAGTTTGAAGCCCCTGTGGAATTTGAGGCAGAGCTGCCTGCTGAAACCCCGCCTCAAGAGGAAGCCGCGCCTCCTCAGGCATCCGTTCCTTCGGAAAGTAATGAAGCGCCGCCCTTAGATGCTTCCCCGGAAGTATTGCCTGAAAAAGAAGCTTTAGAGGAACAGCCGGCAGATATTTCAACCCCTCAAGAAGTACCCATTCCTGAACCTGAAACTATTCCCTTAGAAGCTCCCGCGCCGCTTGATATTCAGGAAGCTTCACTTACTGCTGATAACGCGCAAAGCCCGGAAGTTGTGGAAGAGCCTGCTGAAGAGGAAGTGTCTAAACCCAAGCCTGAAGCGGCGGCTGTGCCGAAGATAGATCTAAGGAATATCCGTAATATCGGTATCATGGCGCATATTGATGCCGGAAAAACTACTTTGACTGAACGCATCCTTTTTTACACCGGGCGCACGCATAAGATCGGGGAGGTCCATGAAGGTAAGGCCCAGATGGATTGGATGAAGCAGGAGCAGGAGCGCGGCATTACCATTACCGCCGCGGCAACGACCTGTTTTTGGAAAGATAACCGGATCACCATCATCGATACTCCCGGCCACGTCGATTTTACCGTTGAAGTCGAGCGAAGCCTCAGGGTGCTTGACGGAGCGATCGCGGTTTTTTGTGCGGTCGGAGGAGTGGAACCGCAGTCGGAGACGGTTTGGCACCAGTCTGATAAGTATAATGTCCCGAAGATCGCTTTTATCAATAAGATGGACCGCGTGGGGGCTGATTATTACGGTATCATTAAAAGTATTGAGACAGAATTGGGTGGCAACGTCATCCCTCTGGTGATTCCCATCGGAAATGAGGATACGTTCCGGGGAGTCGTCGATCTCATCGAAATGAAAGCGTATATATATGAAGAGGATTCTCAGGGGAAAGAGTACACCGTTGAAGGTATCCCTGAAGATTACCTGGAAAAAGCCGAGCAGTACCGCCACCGGCTTGTAGAAAAAGTAGCGGCGTTCGATGAATTGCTTACCAAGAAATATTTAGAGTCTGAGGCCTCTATCACCGAAGAGGAATTACATACGGTGATCCGCCGCGGCACTATTACCAATAAAATGGTGCCTGTGTTGTGCGGCTCCGCGTATAAGAATAAAGGAGTACAGAAGCTGCTTGATACGGTCAACCTGTATTTGCCTTCGCCTGATGATCTGCCGGCTATTAATGGCCACGACCTTAAAGACGAGAAAAAAGTGCTTACCCGCCTGGCTGATTACCGCCAGCCGTTCACCGCGCTTGCCTTTAAAGTGCAGGCAGACCCCCATATGGGGAAGCTGGTTTATTTGAGGATCTATTCGGGGGTCCTGGAGACCGGTACGTATGTCCTTAATGCCACAAAGGATAAAAAAGAGCGTATTGGAAGGATCGTGCGCATGCATGCTAACCAGCGCGAAAACGTCGATTACGCGTTTGCCGGAGATATTGTCGCCGCTATCGGCCTGACCTCGACCATCACCGGCGATACCTTATGTTATCCCGATTCACCGATACTTTTAGAAGCAATCGAGTTCCCGGTGCCGGTTGTATCGCTGAGCATTACCCCCAAAAGCCGCGCCGACCAGGATAAACTGGGCAAGGGATTGGCAAAATTGACCGAGGAGGACCCGACTTTTATCGTGCAGTCTGATGAAGAAACCAAAGAGACTATCCTCACCGGTATGGGGGAATTGCATTTAGAGATCATCGTTGACCGCTTGAAGCACGAGTTCGATGTGGATGTGGCAGTCGGACAGCCGAAAGTCGCTTACCGTGAAACTATCACCGGTACATCCAGCGACGAGTATAAGCATATCAAGCAGTCAGGCGGCCGCGGGCAGTACGGCCATGTGGCGTTTACGATCTCCCCGAATGAGCCGGGCGCCGGTTTTGAGTTCATCAACAGTATTAAGGGGGGTGCTATCCCGAAATCATTTATTCCCGCGGTTGAAAAGGGAGTGATCGAGACGATGAAAAAAGGCCCCTATGCCGGTTATCCGGTAGTTGATGTTAAGGTCGACCTGACTGACGGGTCGTATCATGATGTCGATTCTTCAGAGTTGGCATTTAAGCTTGCCGCGCGGGGCTGTTTTAAGAGTGTTTTTATGGAGGCACAGCCGGTGCTGCTTGAACCGTGCATGGCAGTTGAGGTCTCAACCCCTGAAGAATTCGTGAACAGTATCGTGGGTAATATCTGTTCCCGCAGAGGCAAGATCCTGAACATGGAAACCAAGGGGAACCGTAAGATCATTACCGCTGAAGCGCCTTTGGCTGAGATGTTCGGGTATGCCACGGCTTTTCGTTCCTTAAGCAGCGGCCGGGCGAACGCCTCGATGCATTTTGAGAAATACGACCAAGTCCCTGCTGAAATAGCGCAAAAAATCCTCGCGGAAAAGAGTAAATCTCAGGGCGAAGAAGAATAACCATACCGTTTTTTTTCGAGGAACCTTCCCTATGATAATACGAATTATTGCTTATACCGTAATAGTAATTATTATTTTGTTGGTGTTCGTGAAACACCTGGAAAACCGCAGCGTCTATTTTCCAGAAAAAGAGATACTCGCGAGCCCTTCCGTAGTCGGCTTGGCATATGAGGACGTCAGCTTTAAAACCAGAGACGGCAAGACGCTTAACGCCTGGTTTGTGCCGGCGGATAACGCTCGGGATACGATCTTACTTTGCCATGGCAACGGCGGTAATATCGGCGACCGGCTGGATAAGATCAAGCTCTTGCATGGGCTGGGTTTATCCGTTTTTATCTTTGATTACCGGGGGTATGGTTTAAGTTCGGGAAAGCCCTCGGAAAAAGGGCTTTATCTTGACGCTCAAGCGGCCTATGCTTACTTGATAAGCTCCCGGCAGGTAAAAGAGGACCGTATCATTATTTACGGGGAATCGTTGGGGTCTGTAGCTGCATTGGACCTGGCGTCAACGCGCCATCCCGCGGGAGTTATCGTGGAAGGCGCCTTCAGCAACGCGGTTGATATGGCAAAGATCATTTATCCGAACCTGCCGTCATTTCTTTTCTGGAACAGGTTTGATTCAATGCGTAAGATCGTGAAAGTTTCATCGCCTGTTCTGTTCTTCCATAGCAGGGATGATGAAGTGGCGCCGTTTGTTTTAGGCGAGAAATTATATAATGCTTCCTCCGGCAGCAGGAGATTCGTTGAATTGACCGGCGGGCACAATGACGCGTTCCTGGAATCTAAAGATATATATCTGAAGGAATTGGTTGAATTTATTAGAGGTTTGCCTTAATCGTATATATTTAAAAAGAAAGGTAATGGCATGACGTTAAAAACAAGATCAATGGAAGACCTTGAACATAAGATGGAAGGGGTAGAGAATGATCCCTTGCGGCACCGGATATTGGAGAACGTGAAAAGCTTTAAAACCTCCTGGGTCGAACTGGGCCAGGCGCTGTATTCCGTCTGGAAGGATAAATTATATAAGCAGTGGGGGTATAGCACGTTTGATATTTATACTGCCAAGGAAATAGGCATCAAGAAAGACACCGCGATGAAGCTCCTGCGTTCATACTATTTTCTTGAGAAGGAAGAGCCGGCGTATTTGAAGAAAGAGTACGCGGAAACTACTGAAGCGGCTGCCATGCCCAGCTATGATACGATCAATGTTTTACGGATGGCAAAAGAAAAAAAAGCGCTTGATGACGGCGATTACGCCGATTTGAAAAAGAATGTCTTTCAAAAAGGCAAAGACGCCGGCGAGGTCAAGAAAGACCTGACCGCGATGATACGCCAGCGTAACGAATTAGCGCCTGAAGAGGCGCGGGAGCAGCGCAGGACGACGACGATCAAACGCTTCTTGAGTACCTTACGGTCGCTTAAGGAGGAGCTGGAGAGCGCTAAGATGCTGTCAGCGCCGCTTCTCAAAGAAGCCAACGAATTGATCAAACAGCTGGAGCTGGAGGTTGTTTGAGAGCGATAGGTTAAGGTTAGGGCAAGGATGTTTGTCTTGACCTTAACCCAACTACTAGTTATATTCTTTTAAAACATGGAGGTAAACTATGGCTGTTAAAAAGAACGGTGAAAAGTTCCATTGTAGTGTTTGCGGCAATGAAGTGATCGTTACCAGGGTCGGCGGCGGCACTTTGGTTTGCTGCGGGAAAGAAATGATTAAGTTGGAAGATTAATCATATAATAATAAAATGGAGGAAGGTAATATGGCAAAATCAATAAAGGGAAGTAAAACTGAGAAGAATCTGCTGGCGTCATTCGCCGGTGAATCGCAGGCGCGTAACAGGTACACTTATTTCGCGTCAGCGGCGCGTAAAGAGGGATTTGAACAGGTCGCGAATATTTTTATCGAGACTGCGGAGAATGAAAAAGAGCATGCCAAGGTATTCTTCAAATACCTGGAAGGCGGGGACGTTGAGATCACCGCATCCTATCCGGCAGGGATGATCAAAGATACCAAAAGCAATCTTGAAGCCGCGGCAGCCGGTGAGAACATGGAGTGGACCACGCTTTACGCTGATTTCGCGAAAACCGCGCATGATGAAGGCTTTGAGGATGTGGCGAAGTCGTTTGAGCAGATCTCTAAGGTCGAGAAATTCCATGAGTCGCGTTACCGCAAGCTCGTTAATAATATTGCCAATAGCGAAGTGTTCAAGAAAAAAGCCGCTGTTAAATGGCACTGTATCAATTGCGGTTTTGTCTTTGAAGGCAAAGATGCTCCCAAAGAGTGTCCTGCCTGCAAACATCCGCATGCGTTCTACGAACAGTTAGCGGAGAACTACTAATTCAATAAGACCTGGTCTTGAGTTGTAATTTTTGATTACAGAAAAGACCAGGTCTTAAAGTATAACTACAGTACTACAATAGGGCACGTTTTAACGTGCCCTATTTTTTTTTAGAACCCAGTTTTCTACTACAAAGCCATCCCTGTTTCCCGACAAAGCTTTGTGTCGGGCGAATCCGGGTATCATTTTTCACCATCTGATGAAAAACAGCGGATTCCTGCAAGGCATCCGGCTAGCAGGCATCTTCTTTAATAATTAGATAATTCCCAACATATTAAAGGACCTTTCCTCACCGAAAGTCCCTTTTTTCTTTAGGTTATGGTTAAGGCAATACGGTTAGTTTAGTAGTCAGGTAATGTAATTGGTGTTTAAGTAACCTAACTACCTTACCCAACAACCAAACTAATATCTTAACCTTAACCTAAACTGAGAGCCCGTTGTCCGGTTTTTTGAAGGTCTAAACCAGGCCTAAAACCTCCCTAACGATAATAAATTAGCTTCATTTTATACTTGATTTATCTTCAATGTAAGGATATAATAATAGTGTCAATTAAGTGGGGGGACCATGCAGAGGCTGTGCCGTTTTTTATAGGAAATTCGATCATTTACCCGAGTTGAAAGAGCTCGGGTCTTGGTTTTTGGGAAGAAAATAGAAACGTCCCCTAATTCTCTAATTCTTAATAGTTTCTTTACAAATTTTATTCTTTAGGTACCTTATATGCAGAAATTAACTGATAAAGAGATTATTGAATTATACAAACTTTTGAAGATTACGACTCCTTTTGAAGGATTGAGGAATGATTTAAGTATGGAAGGACCGGAGAGTGCTTGGAATATTTTGATAACTACGGATACCGTAGGACTGGAGACAAATAATGGGTAATTGGAAAGAATTAGGAGAGGAAATACACCAACTTGGTAGTACACAAGATATTGTTCGTCGCAGCTATTTAAAGAAATTATATGATTTAACAGGACGCAATGTAATTGCTTATTATTCAGGATGGCTACAAAAGAAGACAGATCCCCAACTGGTTTCTATAAATGACAATGATAAAAATGGATTTATGTCAGCTTTAAAAGGCATGGATTGGTCGAAAGGGTTAGATTTGATTTTGCATACTCCGGGAGGGGAAACGGCTGCTACAGAATCTCTTGTTGATTACTTACGAAGCTTATTTGGGACTAATATAAGGGCTATCGTTCCGCAGCTTTCAATGTCCGGCGGGACAATGATAGCTTGCGCTTGTAAAGAGGTCCTAATGGGAAAACATTCGAGCTTGGGCCCAATAGATCCTCAATTTAATGGAATACCATGCCACGGAGTGATTGAAGAATTTTCAAAAGCTTATGAGGAGATTAAATTGGATTCGGCAAAAATACCGGTTTGGCAACCAATTATTGCTAAATATCCTCCAGCATTCATTGGTGAATGTCAAAAGGCTATTACTTGGTCAGAATATCTTGTTAAGAAATGGCTGGGGACAGGAATGTTTGAGAAATTACCCGAACCTCAAAAAACTGATACTATTAATAAAATTGTTAGTGTAATAGGAAGTCATGATGAGACATTGTCGCATTCAAGACATCTTCCCCCTGAGAGATGTAAAGAGATCGGATTGATTGTATCAATGTTAGAAGACGCCCAATACATTCAAGATGCTGCATTGAGCGTGCATCATGCTTTTATTCATACTTTATCTAGTACCGCTGCTTGTAAAATTATCGAAAATCACATGGGAGCTGCCTTTATACAATCACAAAAAATTATTCAACTTCCTGGCATACATTAACGTACTTTTTATGTGGGGGAAATTCGTCCACACTAATTGTGGACGCGAACCCTATACTATTTGTAGACAAGTAAAATTATGGCAAACAGTCATCTTGTAAACGCAAAAAGGGCAAAGAACGACGAGTTCTATACTCAGTATGACGACATTCAAAAGGAGATTGAAGCGTATCTGGAGTACGATTCGGATGTATTCCGCGGCAAGGTGGTGTATTGCAACTGTGATGATCCGTTCGAGAGCAATTTCTTTCGCTATTTTGTGCTAAATTTTAACAAGCTCGGTTTGAAACAGCTTATTACCACCAGCTACAAGCCCTCGCCCGTAGCCAACACGCAGCTGGAATTGTTTGGTGACGACAAAACTCTCACAAAAATAAAAGGTCGTCCAAAGGTAACCGCCAATAAGTTTATTATTAACGAAGTGCACGACATAGACGGCGACGGCGAATTCAACTTGAAGGATGTTGCTAAGCAGTTAAAGGCAAACAAACATAACGAATGGACTCCGCTAAAAGGTGACGGAGACTTTCGTAGTGACGAATGTGTAAACCTACTTAAACGGTCGGATATAGTGGTAACGAATCCACCATTTAGCTTGTTTCGCCAATATGTTAAACAACTTTTTGATTACAAAAAAAAGTTTGTCATTATTGGAAATAAGAAT
>CAZPNW010000026.1:0-17210 GCA_964588175.1 uncultured Planctomycetales bacterium | reverse complement strand
TGTGATTTTACGGTCAGCGCGCGTAAAGGCGAAGAATTTATCTTAGACAAGAAAAAACAGTATTTAACCAACCATTTGATCTTTCCTTTGCCTACCACGGCCAGTAAAGGCATTTTGATCATTAAGACTGCCGACGGCAATCCTATGATCGGGCCTACTGCCGAAATGGTGGAGGATAAAGAGGACCTTGCGACGACTGAGGCGGGACGCAGAAAAGTTTTCGAGTCCGCGCGCAAGCTTGTGCCTTCACTCGATGAAAACGATATTATCGCCTATTTTGCCGGTTTACGGCCGGTTGTCGGCGATGATTTTATCATCAGGCATGAGGAAGAAATGCCCGGCTTTATCACGATCGCCGGCATTCAATCGCCCGGATTGACCGCCTCTGCCGCGATCGCTGTTATGGTGAGCGGTATTTTAAAAAAGCACGGCCTTGCCTTAAAGAAAAAAACTGTTTTTCATAAGACACGCGAAAGGTCAACACATCTTTTCGCTATACCGTTCTCTGAAACTAAAAAACTGATCCATCAGGATGAAAGTTACGGAGATATTGTCTGCCGTTGCGAGATGGTCTCTGCCAAAGAAATAAAAGACGCGCTCAGCCGGGGTGCGAAAACTCTCGATGGGATAAAATTCCGCACGCGCGCGCAGGCAGGCAGGTGCCACGGCAGTTTTTGTACCACCCGGATCATGAAGATCATTTCAGAAGAATTGAAAATACCGCTTACCGCCGTGACCAAACGGGGAGCCGGTTCAGAGATCGTGATAAAGGATAGGGCGCATGATTAAACGCGATTTAGTGATCGTCGGAGGGGGGCCCGCGGGTATGGCCGCCGCGCTTTCCGCGCATGAAGCAGGGGTCAAGGATATTCTGCTCTTAGAGCGGGACCAATTCCTCGGCGGAATACTGAATCAATGTATCCATCCCGGTTTCGGCGCCAATTATTTTAAAGAGATCCTCACCGGCCCTGAGTACGCGGACCGGTTTATTAAAGAAATCAGGGCTTTGAGATCCATCGAAATAAGTTTGAGGTCATTTGTGGTGAATTTGACCGAGGGTTTGGTGTTAACGTATTTAAAACCGGGGGTATTAGAAGAGGTCAGCGCTAAATCCATAATCATGGCAACAGGTTGCAGGGAACGCACGCGGGAGATGGTGCATATTCCCGGTACACGCCCGGCAGGTATATTTTCCGCAGGCCTCGCGCAGAAATTGATCAATATTGAAGGCCTACTGCCCGGTAATAAAGTGGTGGTAGTCGGCTCAGGAGATATAGGATTGATCATGGCGCGCAGGTTTATCCTGGAAGGCGCTCAAGTCAAAGCGGTCATCGAGATCCAGAAACAAAGCCGGGGCCTGGTGCGTAACGTGGTGCAATGTATCGAAGATTTCGATATCCCGATGTATTTTAACCATAAGATAGTAAAGATCTACGGTAAGGACAGGGTCTCCCAGGTGCGAGTGGCAAAAGTTGATTCCTCCGGTAATGATATTGCCGGGACTGAATTCGATATCCCTTGTGATACGCTTTTAATTTCCGTGGGCCTCATCCCGGAAAACGAATTGATCGAGATGGCGGGGGTGGCGATCGATAAAAAAACGAATTCTCCTGTTTCTCATGAGGTCAATAAGACCTCTCTCCCGGGGTTGTTTGTTTGCGGTAACGCTTATAAAGTCTATGACCTGGTGGATTCAGTGACCAGCGACAGTGAATCAGCAGGCCGCCTGGCCGCGCACTATATCAGGAGCATGAAATGAAGAAGAACCTTACCTGTATTGAATGCCCGAAGGGTTGCAGTTTAGTGGCCGAGATCGAGCGTGAGCGGGTCAGAAGAGTAAACGGCAATAAATGCCCCAAAGGAGAGAAGTACGCGGTTTTAGAGGTGGAGCATCCTATGCGGGTCCTGACTTCGACGGTTACGGCGAGCGTGCTATCTATTAAAATGGTGCCTGTCAAAACCGACCGGCCGATCCCGAAAATTAAAATAAAAGAGGCAGCCGCGGAAATTAAGAAGATCAAAATAACCAAACCGCTAAAAACAGGAGAGGCCATCTGCAAGAATTTCCTGGGTTTAGGAGTAAATGTCGTTTCCTGCCGTGAAGTTTTGGGTTAAGGTTGGGGTAAAGCGGTTAGTTTAGTAGTTAGGTATAGTAGTTTGTGTTATATAACCCAACCCTTACCCAACAACCAAACTAACATCTTAACCCTAACCCAACCACTTATTTTAATACCCATATCCCCCGAATTTTGGTATAATAATCTTTCACTACACTATAACCCCACAAATAGCTTAATTAACTAAGGAGGAGTCATGTTCCGGGAAAAGATCAAAGTATTGGATTGCACTATCCGCGACGGAGGGTTGATCAATAACCATGATTTCGATGACCCTTTTGTGCGCGCGGTCTATAAAGGGATATCAGAGGCAGGCGTGGATTACATGGAGATCGGGTATAAGAATTCCAAGAAGCTTTTTTCAGCTGATGAGTTCGGAAAGTGGAAATTTTGCGAAGATGAAGTGATCAAGAAAGTCACCGACGGGATCAAATCGAAAACAAAGATCTCTGTCATGGTTGATGTCGGCAGGGTCGATGTTGATGAAATTAAGAAAAAGAAGGACAGCCCTGTCGATATGATCCGCGTTGCCGCCTATGTCAAAGATATCGATAAAGCGATATTTTTAGTCAATAACTTCGCGGAGAAGGGCTATGAGACCTGTGTCAATATTATGGCTATTTCCCGCGCGCTGGATAACGAGTTGAATGAAGCACTGCATCAGTTGGAAGAAGAATCACAAGCCGGCACTATTTATATCGTCGATAGTTTCGGGGCATTATACCAGGAAACAACGGAATTCCTGGTCAAAAAATTCAAAAGTATTTTAAAAACAAAAGAGGTCGGTTTCCACGCGCATAATAATCAGCAGTTGGCTTTCGGAAATTCTATCGAAGCGATCATCCATGACGCCAACTATATCGACGCCACAGTTTACGGCCTCGGAAGGGCTGCCGGTAACTGCCCGTTGGAGCTGATGATCGGCTTCCTGAAGAACCCCAAGTACGATATTCGGCCTATCCTGGATTTGATCTCAAAAGAATTCATACCCCTGCGGGAAAAGCTGGAATGGGGTTATATTATTCCCTACGCGATCGTCGGCATGCTCGATGAGCATCCCCGCGCGGCAATGGCGCTTCGGGACAGCGATAAAAAAGAAAATTACCGTGAGTTTTACGAGAGTTTGGTTGCACATGACCAGGATTAATTATGGATGTCGCGCGCTTTAGAAATAAGCCCATTATGGGCATCATGCGGGGAGTTAAACTTGATGAGATAAGCCCTTTGGTAGAAACGGTGATCGATTCTGGTTTAGAGACTATTGAGATAACCATGAATACCAAAGATGCCGCGTTAGTGATCAAGCAGGCAGTGAAGGCCGCGGGCAAACGTTTGATGGTGGGGGCAGGGACGGTGTTAAATATGGAGAGCTTAAAGTCTGCCCTTGATGCGGGCGCGAGCTTTATCGTTATGCCAACGCTGGTCGCGGATGTCACTGCTTATTGCAAGAAACACAAGATCCCGGCGTTCCCGGGTGCTCTTACTCCCGGGGAGATCTTGAATGCCTGGCAGGCCGGGGCCACGATGGTAAAAGTCTTTCCCGCGAAGTGCTTCGGGCCGGATTATTTTAAAGAGATCAAGGGCCCCTTTAATGAGATCGAATTATTAGCATGTTCCGGGGTCAATCCGGATAACCTGAAAGCGTATTTTTCAAGCGGTGCCAGCGCGGTAAGCTTTGGCGCCAGCGTCTTTAAAAGAGAGTGGTTGGAGAAAAAAGATTTCACCAGTATCGGTAAAAGTATAAAACAGTACCTTTCGGAATTTTCCTCATGGTCACACAACTCACCATACAAAACTTCGGGCTGATCGATAATTTATCTTTGGAGTTCTGCGATAAATTAAATATCCTTACCGGTGAGACCGGCGCGGGCAAGTCGATCATTATCGACGCCCTGCGCTACGCCTTAGGCGACCAGCTGAACGCTTCACAGATACGTAACCCCGCTCTTTCCTGCGCGGTGGAAGTGGTATTTGAACTGGAAGATAAAGAGTTGCGGGAAAACGAGGTTTTCTCCGAGTATCTGCCGAATGGCGAGCAGAGCCTGATCATTAACCGGACGTATGCCCCTGACGGGAAGAAGAAGATCAAGGTTAACGGATTCGCGGTCACCCTGGCGCAATTGAAAGAATTAGGCAACCACCTGGTTGATTTCCACGGGCCCAACGACCATCAGATGCTTTTGTCGGCTGATTCGCATCTGGCGATCCTTGACCGGCTCACTGATCTCGGAAAATTAAAAGAAGAATATACCGTCGGATTCAAGAAATATTCTGAACTGCGCGTAAGACTAAAAGCCCTGCATGAAGCCGCAAGTTCCCGCGAGCGCGATTGCGATCTTTTGGAGCATCAGGTAAAGGAATTGGAGCAGGTCCCGCTGGATGAGGCAAAATATGAACATCTGCTCCAGGAGCAAACCAGGCTCAATAATGTCACTAAACTCTATGAATGCGCGAGCCTTTTGTTGAACGCGCTGGAAAATGACGATTCGGGCGTGGCGCAAGGCTTAAGCCAAGCGTTCACTCCTTTAAAGATATTGAATAAGATCGATAGTTCGACGGAGAAATTCGCCGGGAAGCTTAATCTCATTCAGGAGAACTCGCAGGAGCTTATTTCTGAATTAAACAGTTATCTGGAGAGTTTATCATTTGAGCCGCAGGAAGCAGAGCAGATAAATAAGAATTGTGATATTTATCAGGATATTATGCGTAAATACGGGCCGGGGCTGGATGAGGCGGCGCGGTTTTATCAGGAAGCAAAACAAAAATACGAACTTCTGGCTAACTTGGAGCAAAATGACGCGGCGTTGCAACAGGAGATCAAGGAGCTGGAAAAGGATCTGAAGCAGGTTGCGCAGAAAATAACCAAACAGCGTAAAAAAGCGGCCAAGCTTTTAGAGGAGACGATAGAAAAAGAGTTAACGGAATTAGGGATCGTGCATGTGCAGTTTGAGTGCAGGATCTCTAGGGTTGAATTAAACAGCCAGGGTGAGGATGGGGTGAGTTTTTATATCAGCCCTAACGCGGGAGAAGAGTTAAAGCCGTTGGCGGAGATCGTTTCTTCAGGTGAGGCAGCGCGGCTGATGCTTGCCTTAAAGAAAGCGCTGACCAAGGTTGACCCGATACCGGTATTGATCTTTGATGAGATCGACGCGCAGATAGGCGGAAGACTGGGCACGATCACGGGAAAGAAGCTGCAGGAGATCTCCCGCGACCGGCAGGTTATTTTGATCACGCATCTGCCGCAGATCGCCTCTTTCGCGGAAAATCATTACCGGGTCTATAAAAAAGTTAAAGATAATCATACCACGACGATAGTTGAGCTTTTGAGCAAGGAAGAGCGCGTCAAAGAAATGGCGAAGATGATGAGCGGGGAGAAGGAGAGCAGTATTTCCCTGGCTCACGCGCAGGATATGCTGGCAAAGGCGAAGAAGTAAGGTTGTTATGGGTGAGCAGGAATATAACCGTAAGTTAGAAGAGCAGTTTAGAGAGCACGAAAGCCTGTGTAAGTGTTGCGGTATGTGTTGTGGGTTAGCGGATGGCGACCCTTGCGATCAGCTTGAAGAGATAGGTGTTGGTAAGTATAGGTGTAAGATCTATGATCACCGTTTTGGCCTGCAGAGGACTGTTTCGGGGAAAGTCTTTCACTGTGTGCCGATCAGGGATAACCTTAAATTCGAATCTACCTATCCCGGCTGCGCGTATTATAAATGTAAATAAGACCGGGACTTGAACGATTGTTTTTTATTATTTTTAAGTCCCGGTCTTGAAATGGAGCTAAGTGTCACTGCGAGCCCCGAAGGGGCGAAGCAGTCTTTTTGAATCGTATTAATGTTATCCCCGCACGCTTTAAGCGGGCATCTAAAACCTGTAGGATTGGTTATCGAGTACTTGCTTTTTCCTTGAAATTCTGGTATTCTTTATTTACTTACTTTGTCATCCCCGCACGCTTTAAGCGGGGATTTAAAGTTGTGTTATTGCGGGGAGCGTGATTAACAAGACCTGGTCTTGATAGATTGTTTTAAATTGTCGATAAGACCAGGTCTTAAATCGAGATATACGTGTCATTGCGAGGAGCCCGCCAATGCTTCTATGGCGTGAGACGAAGCAATCTTTGAAGATAGATTAGTGAGATTTTTGCCCCTAGCTTAAGCACTGGAATATTTCTAAAAGTTTCTAGATGGGTAGCGGGAAAACTTTTAGAAATATTCTGCGTAAGCTGCGGGACAGAAATTTATTGCATAAATTTCTGGAGAGGTGGCAGAGTGGTCGAATGCGCGCGCTTGGAGAGCGCGTGACTGCAAGGTCCCAGGGTTCGAATCCCTGCCTCTCCGTTTTTCTTCCTCTAGCGCCAAATCAGTATCAAAGAACTGATTTGGCGCAACATTCAGAAGAAGAAAAACGGACTCTGGCGAGGCTCTGACGAGCCAGAGTCTAATCCGAATGAGCGAGTGCGGCGCCGTAACCTAAATACAAACCAGTATCAGAGGATTGGTTTTTCGCAACATCTAGAAGAAGAAAAACGGACTCTGGCGAGGCTCTGACGAGCCAGAGTCATCGTCCAAGCCTTTGGCTTCGGCGCCGTAACCTAAATAAAGAATTAGAGGTTCATCATGAAAAAATCTCAGAAAAGCAAGACTTCACAACCCGATATCGCCGTCAACCAGGATATTGTAGGATTGATCACGACACTGGTTGGGAAGCTCGTCTCACTTGAGACAAAGATAGATACTGTGCTCACCCGGCTTCCTGAGAGGCCTGTTGAAGTGCCTCGGCAACAGCCAAGCCAGAGTGCTCCTGTTGAACGGCCCAAAGAGCACAGGCAAATGTTTCAGGTGATCTGCGCGGATTGTGGCAAGAATTGCGAAGTTCCCTTCAGGCCGAGCGTTGGCAGGCCGGTTTATTGTAAGGAGTGTTTTACCAAGCGTAAGACAGGCGGCAACCTGGCACCTAGGGTAGAGGTAAAACCTAAGGAAGCAACTTCCGTCCCGCAGGCTTCACTTGAGAAACTCTCCGTAGTCAAACCCGCAAAAGCGCCGGCAGTAAAGAAGAAACCGCCTGCCAAGAAGTCGAAGCCGACGAAGAAGAAAGCGAAATAAGAGGCAGTAGTATAATCTCCGACCGTTTCTATACTTGTTGAAAGGTATACGAAACGGTCTTTTCATTTTTACCTCCCTGTCATTCCCGCGAGCCCGCCAAAGCTTTGGTGGCGGGCGAAAGCGGGGATCTATGATACTTAATATCAAAGGCCAAAGTCTAAATAACAAAGGAAGGATAAATGTTTAAGGTTAAACTTTAAACTTAGGCCTTTATAATTTAGTCTTCCTTTGATATTTAGTCTTTAGACTTTAAAATTACCTGGTTCTTAAAGTTTAAACTAGACCTAAAACCTCCTTACCGATAATAATTTAGCTTCATTTTATACTTGATTTATTTTCAACGTAAGGATATAATATTAGTGTCAATTAAGTGGGGGGACCATGCAAAGGCTATTCCATTTTTTATAGGAAATTCTATCGCTTACCCGGGCCAAGAGCTCGGGTTTTTTTGTTTCTTGGGGAGAAAATAGAAACGTCCCCTATTTCTCAATGAGATTATTGCATTTGCGAAGAACTATTACGAGGTGCATTTTAAGATAGATTATAAGAATGCAGATAGAATAATAGCAAATTATTATCCTGATTTCTTTGTAAAGATCGATGAAAAGACAGTGTATGTCGTAGAGACGAAGGGGAGGGAAGATTTAGATGATTCCTTGAAGATTCGAAGGTTGGCTCAATGATGCGACGATGCGAATGCCCGACAGAAGAAGATTGCGTATAAAATGCTATACGTGAAACAGGAAGAGTGGGAAAAGTATAAGCCCGCAAAATGGATTGATGTTATTAAGGTGTTTTAATATTTCAGTTAGATTTAATCGAGTAAAACTTGTAAACGAGTTGTTTTTTGTGAGTGAGAAGGAGAAAATATGGAAATAACGCATGATCCTAGAGAATTCGTTCGAGGATTACAGCAGATATTGATATCTGATACCAAAAGGCTGGGTTTTTTATTCGGTGCTGGAACTTCAATGGCAATTAAGAATGGCGCGAGTAAAGATTCAATAATTCCTGGTGTTAAAGAAATGACGCGAAAGATAATTGGAGGAATTACTGAGCAGAAATATAAAAATGCTTTAGTGCTTATTGAGAAAGAACTTAAAGAATTGAAAGTTGATTTTTATATAGAGTATATCCTATCTCTTATTACTCAAAAAGAGCATAGCGTGGGTAGCGAAAAACTCTGTGGGTTGGATAAAAATGAATTTAGTGATTTAAGAAAGAAAATCGAGAATGAAATGGTCAAACTAGTTTCAGTTCATAAGAAGAGGAGTTCTTTTGCCTGTAATTTGTTACATTGTGATTTCGCACAATGGATTGTACAAGCATCAAGAAAATCCCCTATCGAAATATTTACTACAAACTATGATTATCTATTTGAAATCGGCTTGGAATATCATAGCGTACCCTATTATGATGGTTTTGTTGGTGGTTTTGAACCTTTCTTTAGTAGCCCTTCTGTCGAAGATTTAAGATTTCTACCCCAATTTACGAAACTATGGAAATTACATGGTTCATTAGGCTGGAATGTGGATGAGAAAAGAAATAGAATTATACGAAGATTTCAAGATGATTCAACAATTATAGTTTTTCCTTCTTTGCTCAAATACGACAATTCAAAGAAACAACCTTATGTAAGTTTCATAGATAGGCTTGCCAATTTCATAAGAGAAGATGATGGAGTCCTGTTCGTCTGCGGTTATTCATTTACTGATCAGCATATTAATGATGTTCTTTTGAATGCATTGAGAAAGACAGGGACATCGCATGTTGTTGCTTTATATTTTGATGAACTAAAAGAAGACTCAAGTATTGTGAAATTGGGAAAGCTACAACCCAAGATGTCTATATATGGGAAGACTAATGCTGTTATAGGGGGAAGATTCGGTTGCTGGAAGTTAAAAAATGAACCAGCTCAAGATGATTCGATTCTTATGAGTTTATATTTTCAAGAAGACGCAATAGAGGCAGATCAACAATGGACGGGTAAGGGACTTTTTAAGTTGCCTGATTTTGCAAGTTTTGTTCAATTTCTAGGATACTTAAATTACGAAAATTTCATCAGTAAAAGTGAGTAGATATGGAGAACAAGCAAGAAACATTAATCGGAAAAATTGTAAGTATTAACGGAAATCGTATTTCTGTTGAAATGAGTGAAAGACTCAAATCGACAATGCCTATTATAAATGGTCTAGTATATCGCATTGGTCAAATAGGGTCATTTTTAAGAATTCCGTTGGGTTATGCAAATTTATATGGAATTGTTACCCAAATAGGTGCAGATGCTATTCCCGAGTCTCTAAAGAATCTAGCATTAGAAGAGAATGGCAAAATTTTTAGCACCAGGTGGTTAAGCCTGATTTTGATTGGTGAAAGAATGGGTAATAGATTCGAAAGGGGGATAACACAATTCCCAACAGCTGGTGATGAAGTCCATTTGGTTACCTTAGATGATTTGAATATTATTTACGGCGGTTTTGATGAGAATAACTCGATTACCGTAGGGAATATCAGCGTTTCGGAAAGTTTACCTGCTAAGATAGACTTGGATAAGTTAGTTACGAGACATTGTGCAATTATTGGATCTACGGGAAGCGGAAAATCAAACACAGTTGCTATAATGCTTGAAGCAATTGCGAAGGGTGGATTCAAAAGTTCGAGAATTTTATTAATTGATCCACATGGAGAGTATGATGAAACACTGAGTAAATGTAGCAAGGTATTTAAAATAAAAGCTGATTCAACTAAGGGACAATCTGAACTGTGCGTTCCTTTTTGGGCACTTCCCTTTGATGAATTAATGAAATCCTTCCCGGGTAATCTGAACGATCAGCAAAGAGATTATATTAGAAGTAAAGTTCTTGAACATAAACTAAAGTCAGTTCAATATCTAAAAAATAAACCTCACATAGCTGCGGTCACTTCTGATAGTCCAATTCCTTTTAGTTTAAAACAATTGTGGTTTGAGTTGGACGATTTCGAGCGACAGACTTTTAAGGAAAATAGAAGGCCTGATACGGCCATGTTGAGAAATAAAGGGGATGCCGAAAAGTTAATATCGAACGAATATGAGCCTGCGAGTCCTGGAGGAGCTAGTCCATTTTTAAATTTCCAGGCTAAAGGGATACTTGGTTTTTTAGATAGCATGAGGAATAGACTTATAGATAATCGTTTTGAATTTTTATTTAACCCTGGAGATTTTATGCCAGATTTGAATGGAAAGGTAAATAAAGACTTAGATTCTTTGTTATTAGATTGGATAGGACACGATAAGCCGATCACTATATTAGATTTATTTGGCGTTCCTTCTATGGTAATGTCTTCCATCTCAGGATCTTTATTGAAAATTATGTATGATGCATTATTTTGGGCGCAGAATTTACCAGTAGGCGGTAGAAAACAACCTCTACTTTTAGTGTTAGAAGAGGCACACAGTTATTTAAGAGCAGGTGAGGATTCAATTTCATCTAGAACTATTCAAACGATAGCTAAAGAAGGCAGAAAATACGGAGTGGGATTATTGTTAGTAACTCAAAGACCCACTGAATTAGATGAAACAGTTCTTAGCCAATGTGGGACACTTATCGCCTTACGTATGACTAACAAGGGTGATAGAGGGCATGTAGCAGCCGCTGTTCACGACGAATTATATGATATGGTTGCATTGTTGCCTAGTTTAAGGACAGGCGAAGGGTTAGTGATGGGCGAAGGAGTAAAGATTCCTTCACGAATAAAATTTGAGAAGATTGCAAAGGCGCCAAAAAGTGCAGATCCTAAAGTTTCGGAAGAGTGGAAAAAAGAAAGGCCTACTGATAAAGAAAAGGCGTTCGAGAAAACCGTTGAGTCTTGGCGCAATCAAAAAATTTCTTAAAGAGGAGTGTTTATGGCTGAATTTAATATGATTCCGGTTGCCTCATCAAATATTGAAAGTATTGGATATGATGAAGAAACGCAAATTTTAAGAGTAAGGTTTCTTAACGGAGCAATGTACGAATACAAAAACTTGCCCATTATGGAATATGAACAGTTGAAGAACGCACCATCTGTTGGCTCTTATTTTAATAGAAATATAGCGAGAAATTATCCGTATGAGAAAGTCGGCTGATCAATAAGTTTCGTGGATGTTAAGGTAGTGTACTTTTCGTTTTACAAGATGACAATAGGGGTCGTTTCTGTTTTTTAGAGTTATTCGGATCTTGGAAAAATATAATCGTCCCTATAATTACTATGGATAAAAAAACTGTAATAGAAAGAATTGACAAGCTCCTTGCGGATTATGCAGATATGCGAAGCAAATCTCTGTATAATGATCTTGCCGATTTTATGCAAGTAGGAGCGTTAGATAAGTTTGTGACTCAGTCTTTAGCTACAATTGCTGCGGTTGCTGAGCCAAGTTCCGCATACATCAAGCAATCACTTGATTGCAGGCATTACTCATATATTCCTAGATTAGTAGGTATCCTGCAGGCTTTAAAGACAGATATTGAAGAGGGATATCTATGGAGCATTAAAGAATTGATTCACGCAGATATTTTTACAGATTTCTTAGAAATGGCTAAATATTTGTTAGAAGAAGGCTATAAAGATCCAGCTGCTGTATTGATAGGGGGAGTTTTAGAAGAGCATTTGCGAAAATTGTGCTTAAAGAATGGGATCAAAATAGAAATAATAAAAGGCGGCAGAACCGAGTTTAAACAAACTCCCTTAATGAATGATGAACTAAAAGGAGTGAACGTTTATGCTAATTTAGAACTTAAAAACGTTATTGCTTGGTTAGATTTACGTAATAAAGCTGCTCATGGGAAATATGTAGAATATAACAAGACACAAGTAGAAAATATGTTGTCTGGAGTGAGGGATTTTGTTACTCGATTTCCTGCATAGAGTAATTAGTGTCAGAACTCAATAACTCACTGTAAACAAATTACGAATAAAGTCGGTAAGGTGCGGAATTGATTCATAAGTTTAATAATTTTAGATAGTTGTCGAGTCCTGCCACTACTTCTTTTCATTGATTTTTTGAGAACAAAATAAGTACATTGTTGGTACAAAGTAGCAAGTATAAGTTGTAACTATTTATGGTGGAATAAGTAATAATTGTTTGGCATAGAACGAGATGTTCTAAATAAAGGAGTCCTTATGGATAAATATATAATAGAAATAAATTGGGAAGGTCCTCTTAGCGTTGAAACTATAATCAAGAAGATGAATGATGGTGGTTCTCGTTCTAATAATTATTCAGGAAAAGACTATGGATTGTATCAAATATATGGCTATCACATTCTTTGTCGCCATAATACCTTGCTTTATGTGGGGAAGGCAACTAAACAGACATTTTCCCAGCGATTTAAGCAACACCAAAAAGAATGGCTAAGTAAAGAAAAGGAAATTAAAGTTTACTTGGGAAGAATAGTAGATGCTAAAAAATATACGAAAGCAGTTTCTTGGGAAAAGAATGTAGATGTTGCAGAAGCAATTATGATTTATAAATACTGTCCAAACTATAATGGCTCTGGATTAGGAGAATCACGCAAACTTTATCGTTATACTAAAGTTCAATTAGTGCACATTGGGGAGAAAAATAGATTAGAAAAAATTGATAGAGCTTTAGAGGATTAACCGTAGCGGAGAACAAGGTAGGAAGAGTAATTAGTGTCAAAACTCAATAACTCACTGTAAAAAAATAGATTAGGAATAAAATCGGCAAGGTGTGGAATTGATTCATAAGTTTAATAATCTTAGATAGTTATCGAGTTCTGACACTGTTTTTGACATTGTTTTTCTGTAATATTCAAGACAATGGTCGGAATAGCAAAAGCGCTCGGAGTTAGTTTAGAAGATTCGGTTTAAAGCTTTTTATGAACGTTGACAAGTGAGGAAGATAAATGAAAGAAATCAAGAGTAACAACTGTATTGTCGTTTTTCTTGATATTTTAGGGTATGAGGATTGGGTTAAAGAAGCAAAATCGCCCGAAGCCATATATTCTTTATTTAAAAAAATTCTAGAAGATATGCAGGCTATGAAAGAGAAGCATCCCCAAACAAAAGAATTCTTCAAGCTTATTGATTTTACGATTTGGAGCGATTCTTTAATCTTTGTATTTAATCTAGATGAAATCAAGGACAAGAAGACTTTTGTAAGTTGGTTTATATGGTATCTGTCGCTATTTATAATAGAATTCATCAATAATACTGGTTATTTTCTGCGAGGCGCTATTGTTTATGGTTCTTTTATCCAGCAAAAGATAATAGGTGATGATCACCGTTTTATTTTTAGCCCTGCTTTTATTTCTGCAGTTAGGTTAGAAAAAAATATGGGCGTTCCTCGGGTAGGGATTAATGTGGAGTTTGTTGATTATGTTCAGAAGAATGATTTATTAGACGACCTTATTAAGAAAGCACTTAAGAAGGATATCTACAGACAAAATTATTTGGATTACTATTTTAGTTTATATTGGATTCCGGGCGCTCTTAAGATTGCATACTTAAAGACTATTAAAGAGCTTATTACTAAAAAATATCCAGGAATTCGCGATAATGACAAAAAACGAGAGAAAAATCTTTACTTTATTGATTACCATAATCAACACGTAAGAAATATCTTTAGAGCTAAATTGCTCGAAGAAGATTATGTAGCTTTAGAACTAAATAAAGATGAACTTGCGCTTCCGATGATTGAAATCGGGATTGTTGAAGAATTTCTTGATTTCCCATTCAAAAGAGATGTTAAGCCCGATTACTACGCCTTGTTGAGAAGGTTGCAGTATTTAAGTATTCCCGAAGCAAAAAGAAAGTTGCTCGCAATAATTATAAAAAATAGGATAGATGAGAGTTATAATATTGTTAAAGATTTGTCAATTGAACAATTAGCGTCAGAACTCAATAACTCACTGTAAACAAATAAATTAGGAATAAAATCGGCAAGGTGCGGAATTGATTCATAAGTTTAATAATCTTAGATATTTATCGATTTCTGACACTGTTTTTTTGCGGTTTCTTCCATTTTTCTCTACTTAGTAGTAGGAGTAAAAAATGTTTAAATAATACTATGAAAGTGCTATTATAATTTTACATCACAAAGGAGTGGTAATGGGGTTTAAGTAGCTAAATCCAAAGCAACTCTCTAAAGCAGGTGGTTGCTTTTTTGTTTTATATAAACTAGGGCTTTAATAACAAAAGGAGATTAATATGAAATTGTTCTATAGAGTTGTATGCGGTTTATTGATTATTCCTGTTCTTGCATTAACATCTGGTTGTGCTTCTTATAGGTTTGGAAGATTACCGAGTCCTTATATGGGTGACCAGCCAAATGCTGTAACTCAAAATGACGTATCAGTAGCAATAAAGATTATGAGTTGTTCTGAAGGATTAGCGGTATTTGATTGTGAAATGTGCAAGAGAAAGATAAATCCTGTATTTATTATCATTGAAAATAAGAGTGGTAATACATACAGTTTCAGAAAAGGAGATATAGATTCAAGTTATTTACCCTCGGAAGAAGTATTTAAAAAGTGTGCTCGTAGCACAATGGGAAGACTGGCTCCTTACGGCCTCTTAGCACTATGTCCGTTTACGTGGATAGTTTTTATACCCATGTTCATCTCTGAGGTTATAAACTGCCCATCTATAAACTCAAGGATGCGTAGTGATTATACATCAAGTGAAATTGCTGATTCTACTATAGGACCTGGGCGTTCAATAAGCGGAGTGATGTTTGTTGCTCCATTTAAAAGTGGGGAGTTATTTACTGTCCCCTTGGTTAATAAAGAGACTGGCGAAAGGGTGTTATTTCAATTCCAAAATAGTCAATTAGGTGCAGTATTTGCTGGGCAGGAAAATAAAGAAAAAAGCGAAACTAAAGAGAAGGTAGAACCAAAGAAGAATTTCGGTCCTTAGTAAGAGTTAATAAGACGTTTTGTTTAACTATCTGCTCGTTATTAAGTTACATAACAAATACTTAAAACAGGCAAGATTAAGGAATTGTTTTGTAACGCGTTGAGAATTATGATGTTAAATAAAACGTCTTGTTATTCAGTGTCCCTAGAATTGTGAGTTTATATTCAACAGAAAAATATAAAAGGAGGATAATGTCATGAAGTTACTTGTATTTTTAATTATATATTTTGCTGTTTTATGCTTGCTTTACTGGACAGCAAAAACACAAAAACAGTCTTTGCGTTGGATATGGTTTGGTGTTGTTCTGGGTCCGGTTTTTGGACTGGCAGCTATAATCATACTTTTAAATAAACCGGGGCCTGCAGTAGAGATCCTTAAAAGAAGCTACTTAGCTTCAATATTAATAGGTGCTGCGGTTGGTGTGTTATTGATCGGTTTTGGCTGGTGGATCCATAAAGGTAGTACGAACGGAGAATTTGTGTGTCATGTTAATTTCATCCCTGGCCCTATTCTTGGCATCATATTTATTTGTGCTGGTATTTTTGTTGTTATAGCCGGTATAACCGGAAAACTGCATAAATATTCTTGAAGCATCAAGCATTGAATAGCGATTGAGCCTTATGGGGCTTTTATTGTTTTTGATTATGCCGGTGCTTGTTTAATATAGTTTGGTTATAAAAAATACAGCGAAGCCTACGATAAGGCGTCCCTGAATAAATAAAAAGAAGTATGGTTGAATTTATTGCCGATTCCCGGAAACTGTAATAAAGAACGAAATAATTAATGTCAGAACTTAATAACTCATTGTAAATAAATAAATTATGGATAAGATCGGCAAGTTGCGGAATTAATACAAAAGTACAACAATTTTAGATAATTATCGAGTTCTGACACTGCTTCTGCTTTATTTGCGGTTAAGAAAAATAGGTGGTGATGAGTAGAATACATTTCATGATCTTAATCCTGGTAATGGTATCGTTTCTTTGCGCTGATTCTTTTGCTGAGACAGTCCTTCTTAAATCCGGCAAAACGGTCCAAGGTAGAATAACCGAAGATACAGACGCGTATATAAAGCTGGATACCCCTGAAGGCCAATCCATTTATTTCAATAAGAATACGATCAGCGATATAAAAAGCGATGTTGGTGGGTCCGGTTCACTTTCCACGGCCGCTGCCCCGGCCACAGGTTTGATAGATCGTTTGGACCAGGGTTACCTGCTCTTTGTACCGAAAGAAATATCCCCTTTACCGTCGTTATTGGTGTGTTTGCCGGGCTGGGGTGTAAAAATAAAGCAGGAGATCAATAACTGGGCTTTCCTGGCGGGGAAAAAGGGCTTTCTTGTCCTAGGGCTGGAGATGGATTACAGCCGCATTCTTACTCTCACCGACGTGAACGCGTTGTATTCAAGAATGTCGGGGATCATAGATTCTTTGGGCCGGGAATATCATATTAATAAAGATAAAATATGCGTGGCAGGTACTTCTGCCGGCGGGATGATGTCCATATCGCTGGTTTTGCATTATCCGCGAAGATTCGTTGCCGCCGGTGTGGTAAGCGGAGGCCGTTTTGGTTTTTTCGCCCAGGAAGAATTGAGGAACGCTCGAGGGAGCCGGTTCTTCATGGCGCATGGAGATAAAGATCAAAGTATCCCTTTTGCAGAATTTCAGGCGACAAGGCAAAAATTGGCGCGCTCTGGCGCGCTCATTGAATATAGCGTTATCCCTGAAGGCAAACATACATTAGGTTCAAACGCGTATCGGCAGGTAGTGGAATGGCTGTCCGACTCTGTGGAATAGTCATTCGAGTAGCCGGCCTGAGGTTAATGAAAAGTTTAAATAAGTAAGGAGGATGGTTGATGAAGGAAAAGATATATAGTATTGCTTTTGCCTGGGGAGTTTTGGCTTTTATCTGCGCGCATCCTCTTTTTGCCCAACATGAACATATGATGATGCCCATGCCGGAGTCACCGGATGAATCAACGCAAATGAACGGTATGTACGGCCAGTATCAAATGACGCGGGAGTCTTCCGGCACAAGCTGGCAGCCCGAATCAACGCCGCATGAGGGGATCCATTTTATGCGTGAGGATTGGATGGTTAT
>CAZPNW010000025.1:0-17834 GCA_964588175.1 uncultured Planctomycetales bacterium | reverse complement strand
AGACTCAAGAAATATCTTTAAGCACTCTTCTTGAACACTTTCCTGTCCGGGGCTGCGATCCATTCACTGCTCCTTCATCGGCTCCAAAGAATTATAACCGCAGAAAATACGCGAGGAAAAACACGCGCGGCACTGATCGTTACGGCTACAAATCAGTTCTTTTATCACTACAAACAGCCTACAGCCGCAACGCGGTATGACGGGACACAACCTTATCTATCCTTGACCTCAAAACATCTTTCGCGACAGGTTTAACGATATAATCATCATCGTATAAACCGGTTGCCTTTTCTTTTGAACTCTCATCATTACGGGCGGTAAGCATTAAAACAGGGATAGACATGGTCACTTTATCAGCTTTCAACTTCTCCAGCACTTCAAAACCGCTCTTCCCCCGCATCATAATATCGAGAAGGATAACATCGGGTTTAAACCATTTTGCCAACCGCAGGCCGCGGGATCCATCATGAGCCGTCGCTACCTTGTAACATCCGAAGGATTCCAGATTGAGTTTTACAAAATAAACAAAATCCTTTTCATCATCAATAATCAGGACTTTCATTTTACTTTGCCACATCGGACCACCTGCCTCTCATACTATTTTACTAACTCATTGATCACATTTACCAGCTCTTTGATCTTTATAGGCTTTGCGACAAAGAATTCGCCCCCGATCCAATTTTGATTATTCTTAGCCTCTTCCTCCTTGACCAGGGCAGTCAGAAAAGCAATAGGGATATTCCGGGTAATTTCATTCCTCTTGATCGCTTCTGCCACATCGGCGCCATTAATACCGGGCATCATAACATCCAAAAGGACCATATCCGGGCGTAACTCTTGAGTCTTGGCAACCCCCTGCCGGCCGTCACTGCAGGTCTCCACCATAAAATCCCCTGTTAACTCCAGGTTTTTCTTCACAAAAAAGCAGAAATCCTGTTCATCGTCGATCAATAGAATCCTTTTCATATCCAACCTCCTCCTATTCCGTATACTTATCAATTATTCTGATCAATTCCCTGATCTTCACCGGCTTAGCGATAAAGAGCTCTCCTGAAACTGTCAATTCTTTATTCTTGAGATTAAATTGCTCCTTTAATGCCGTAATGAAAGCGAACGGGATATCCTTGGTTTCTTCATTTTCTTTTATTGCCGTGGCAATATCGCCCCCGCCCATACCCGGCATCCTGACATCGAGCAATACCATGTCCGGATGTAATTTACGCACCTGCGTGAATCCCTCTAAAGCATCACTGCAAACCTCAACAGCAAAATCTCCCGAATCCTCCAGGTTTCGCTTCAGGAAAAAGCAAAAATCCTTTTCATCATCGATAACAAGAATCCTTTTCATCACCAGCCTCCTCGTATTACCATCAGTTTAAAGGCAGACTCACCGTAACTTCAGTTCCTTTACCCGGCTCACTTTTTATATCTAAAAAACCTTTATGATTATCAACGATCGTTTTAGATATATATAAGCCTAACCCCGTCCCTTTTTTGTCCCGCTTAGTCGTGAAGAACGGTTCAAGTATCTTTGAAATATTCTCTTTCGCGATCCCTTCGCCGTTATCCGCAATGCTGATGGTACAAAAAAGGTTTCCCGTAACAGGGTCGGGGGATCGTTGTAAATACGACTTTATGCTGACCTCCCCTCCGGCTGATACCGCTTCGCAGGCGTTGATCAACAGATTAAACAGCATTTGTTCAATTTGCATTTTATCAGCTGCCAAAGGAACAGGATCATTGGTGAAAAAAGTCGTTATTTTCACGCTGTTTAAATGCGCCTTATATTTCAATAATAAAACAGCGTCATTGATCAACTCATGGATATTGATATTCTCGATCTTGACTTCCGACGGACGCGAGAACTTCAACAACCCCTGGATAACGTCATCAGCGCGCATTACTGATTTTTCTATTTTTTCCATTGCGACCAAGGTATCCTCATCACGCTCGGCTAATTTATTTCTCAGGAATTCAACACCTCCGAGGATGATCCCCAGAGGATTCTTCACCTCATGAGCGATACCGGAAGAAAGCCTGCCTACCGCAGCCATCTTTTCAGAATAAATGATCGTCTGCTGGGCTTCTTTAAGGGCCGCTTCCGCTTTTTTGCGTTCGCTGATATTAAGGAACGCGCCAATGATAAATTCGATTTCTCCATTCTTATCGCAAACGATCTGGCTGCTTTCCTGCAGCCATAAGACCCCCGCGTCTTTCCTCTTTATCCGATATTCCCTGATATACAATTTATTTGTTTTCAAGGACTGCGCGAATGTTTCCTGGGCAGGCAACAGGTCGTCAGCAATGATAATATCCGGCCATTTGAGCCGCCGGGAATTAAAATCATCTTTTGCGTAACCGCTGACTGCCTCGATCTTATCATCAAAAAAATCAATCGACCAATCAGCATACCCTTTAAATACAACATTCGGCAAGGTATTGATCAGGCGGCGGTATTTTTCTTCGCTGGCCTTTAACTCCTTCTGCATCTTTGACTTATACAATGCCATCTCGATCGTTGTATATAAGTCCCTGTTTTCAAAGGGTTTGAGGATATACCCATAGGGCTCGGTCATTTTAGCCCGCTCTAAAGTTTTGTCATCCCCATAGGCGGTCAAATAAATAACAGGGATATCATAGAGTTGTTTTATTCTTTCCGCGGCTTCAATGCCATCCATTTGGCCTTTCAAGACCACATCCATTAATACCAACTCAGGGCTCAATCCGGGGATCTGTTCTATCGCGGCTTCACCTGAAGACAGGGTGGCAGGAACAATGTATCCCAGATTTTCCAGCCGGTATTTAATATCCATCGCCACGACACTTTCATCCTCAACAACCAAAATATGATTTTTCTCCATAACATGCAACCCTTACGTTAAGAAATTCATTTTGCCGCAACGGCCTTTTTTTCAAAAAAACCATTCAAACAATTAACAAGCCCTTCTACCCCGATATCTTTGGCGATAAAATCCTGGCCTTCTATAGTAATGATCGATTCCGACTTCACTTGTTCTTTACTGATCATAGAAGTAAGGAATATTACCGGGGTACCCTTCGTTCCCGGGCTCAACGCGAGGTTTTCTGCCACTTCTTTACCGGACATCTGAGGCATCAGGCGGTCCAATAAAATGACATCGGGTTTTTCCCGTTGAGCCAAAGTTATACCTTTAGGGCCTCCCAGGGCTAAAATAACGTCAAAAGCCCCCGTCGATTCCAAAGCGCTTTTCGCAAAAAGAGAAAAAGTCTTATCATCATCGATTAAAAGTATCTTTTTCTTCTGCATACACCCCCCTCTCACTATGCCACTCTTTTCTGTTTGCCCGGCTCCCCGGGACTTAACTGGCAGCATCTTTTCCCGAACGTATCCATTCCCTCAACTGCTCCCGCTCAAAACGCCATTTATGCATTACTTTCCTGGCGGGGATCTTCCCCACTTTAAGCAGCCGATACACCGAGCGTTTACTGATACGCAAGAAATCAGCCGCTTCTTCGATAGTGAAGATGTCGTTTTCCGTATATACCATATCCCTGTCCCCTGATGACAATAATAGCTTTATCTTTATTATATTATCGTCATTCTGTGCAATAACTTGAGCAATATTTTATCCTGTTATTGTTACCGGCAATAACGGGATTACCCGGGAAGATCCGTATATCTGCCTGACTAAAAGGCTGTTTTAAGAAAAGAGAGATGGGCCCTGACAACAGCCCTCGGGGAAGAAAATACCGCAGTTACCTGATTTTAGATGGTAGGAAAAACGAAGAACTAACCGGCATCACAGCCCGCCCGCATTACCCCCCTCAATATCCTCGCCGGAATGCGCCCCTATCTTATTAACGAGCATCTTAAGTATTTCGCGCGTTCTTTTTGCTTTTTCCAGCGTTTCCTTTAAGAGTTCTTTTTGAGATTCCTCATCTGCCAGTTTCTCGTCATATTTTTTCAAAAGTATATAATATTTCATGCCCCGCTCAACGACATTCTTGACATCTAAGATACTTTTAAACGGCTTGACCAAATAATCATAGACCCCCTCGGCAACCGCCCGCACTGCCAGTTGGTCGGTCCCGAACCCGGTCATCAGTATCGTAATGACATTCGGGTCCTTTTCTTTTGCCCGGAACAGGACATCAAGCCCGGTTTTATCGCCGCCAAGTTTATAATCGCATAAAATTAACGCGAAATGCCCGTCTTCGATCTTTTGTATCGCCTCTTCCGCCGACTCGGAAGTATCAATCTCGTATTTATTCCCTTTGATCAAAATGCCTTTCAAAGCTTCACAGAGTTCCCGTTCATCATCGACTATCAAGATCTTGAGATCCTTATTCATGGTTATTGCTCCTTTTTATGCTTTACCCGGTCCCGCGGCAGCGTGATCATAAAACACGTCCCTTTATCATTTGAATCGACACTGACCTTACCCCCGTGGTTTTCTATAATACCGAGTGACACAGAAAGCCCCAAGCCCGTACCACGGCAGGCATTCTCTACGAGAGAATCTTTCGTAGTAAAAAAAGGCTCAAAGATCCTATTGATAAATTCCTGTTTTATTCCGCTTCCGGTATCTTTAATTATTACCACCACGTTATCATCTTTGGCAAATAATTCCAGGGTCAACACCCCGCCTTTAAGCATGGCCTCTTTCGCGTTAACCAGTAAATTCAAGAAAACCTGCTGGATTTGGCCGACATCGATCTCCATATCGGGGATTTTCTGAAAATTACGCACTACCTTAATACGCTGCTTATCCAGTTCTCGTTCTAAAAGCTGCAGGGTCTCATTCATCACTGCCTCAAGGTTGCTTAATTCATAGACCGGTTTAACCCTGCGCGAGAAATTTAATAGGCTCTGGGTTATCTTTTGCGCGCGCTCCGTGGAGACCATAACGCTTTTTAAAGCGTCATTACTGTTTCGCTCGCCGGGTTCCAGTATCGCTAATTCCGACTTTGCCCGCATGATCGCGA
Organism: uncultured Planctomycetales bacterium; assembly: GCA_964588175.1. Lineage (GTDB taxonomy): Bacteria > Omnitrophota > Gorgyraeia > Gygaellales > Profunditerraquicolaceae > JBAZTA01. The sequence goes on along the minus strand of CAZPNW010000025.1, from coordinate 12,869 downwards.
TCAGATTGTTAAATTCATGAGCGACACCGCTTGCCAGTATACCGATACCGGCCATCTTTGAGGACTGGATCAACTGCTCCTGGACAAAACTGCGCTCTTCTTCTATACTGACTGCCTGAGCAAGGATAGAAAAGATCTCCAGATCATTCATACTCAGATTTTGATTCTTATTGTATAAAACAGCCAGTATTCCCACTACTTCTTTATTGACCAATACCGGGCACCCCAACAAAGCATGGATATTGAGCCTTCTGATATCGGGGAATTCTTGAGCATACGTAGTAATCAGATCGTGGAACACGGTAGGGACAATTAAATTCCTATCAATAAGCTCGCGGCAAAAACGCTTTGCGAATTCGCCTGCGGCATTAAAACCAGTAGGGATATTCCACTGATACACAAATGAAGGAAGAGCCCCTTGCACCCTGCAATAGAACGCGCTTTCCCCTCCTAAAATGGTGCCCGCGGCCTCAACGATCTTCCCGGTATTCTCTCCTGAGTCAGAGCCGAAAGTTAAAAAACACTCGTTGATCTTATTTAACGCCGCCTCCTCTTTCTTGCGTTTAGTGATATCCAGGAACGCCCCGCTTACAAACTCGATTTCCCCCTTTTTATTACAAACGATCTGGCTTGCCTCCTGGACCCAAAGCGACGACCCGTCTTTTGTTTTGATCCTGTATTCCCTGATATATGACCTGAATGTCTTCAAAGAATGTGAGAATATCTTTTTTGCCGTTTCCAGGTCTTCCTCGGCTATAATATCAGACCACTTAAGCCGGCGGGAATGGAAATCTTCCTTTGTATAACCGGTCACCGCTGTGATCTTGTCATCAAAGAAATCAACCGTCCAGTCCGCGTATCCCTTAAAAACCACGTTAGGAAGCGTATTGACCAGGCGGCGGTATTTCTCTTCGCTGGCCTTGAGTTCCTTCTGCATTTTTGATTTATACAATGCCATCTCGATGGTCGTATACAACTCCCGCCCGTCAAAAGGCTTCAAGATATAGCCATACGGTTCGGTGATCTTGGCACGCTCCAAAGTCTTATCATCGCCGTATGCGGTCAGATAAATTACCGGGACATCGAAAAATTGCCGTATTGCCTCGGCCACCGCTATACCATCCATCTGGCCTTTTAAAACAACATCCATCAATACTAGATCAGGAGTTAATTCCGTGATCTTATTAACCGCTTCCTCACCCGAAGATACCGTCGCGACCACCGAATAGCCCATAAGCTCCAACCGGTATTTGATATCCATTGCCACAATACTTTCATCTTCCACAATGATAATATTAGCTTTTTCCATAGTATTAGACCCTGGCCGGCTTATTCGGTTGCTTAAAGGTTATCGTAAAGCGAGTCCCCGCTGATCTATCGAGCTCCAGCGCACCATCAAGCTGATCCGCCAGGCTGCTGATCAATTGTAACCCCAAAGATTCCGGATGAGGAAACATAATATCGCCGGGCAACCCCACGCCATTATCACTAAAAACAAAAACATACCTCCCGGATTGTTCGGTGAGGCTGATGGTGATTTCGCCTGATCGATCGCCGGGAAACGCATATTTCAAAGTATTGGAGATCAATTCATTGATCATCAAGCCGCACGGTATCGCGGTATTAATATCAAGAAAAACATCATCGATATTAATAACGATGGTTATAAGCGAAGTATTCACATTATAGGAATTGAATAATTCTTCGGCTAAACTGCACACATATTCATGAAAGTCGATCTTCGACAAATTAAAAGATTTATACAGTTTTTCATGGATTATCGCCATTGATTTAATACTGCGGTTACTTTCCTGGAATATTTCCAGCGCCTGTTTATCTTTGATCCGCATCGACTGTAAATTAAGGAGGCTGGAGATTATCTGCAAATTATTCTTCACCCGGTGATGGACTTCCTGCAAAAGGATCTTTTTTTCACGCAGAGAATCAACTATTTCCTTCATGACTTTTACGCGCTCACTGATATCGCGGGCAACCCCGATGAACCGGAACGGCTGAGCTTCCGCGTTACAGATCACATTCATGCTTACTTCCAGCCAAATACTCGTCCCGTCGCAGCGCCGACATTCCAGCTCCAAAGTCTTTGCGCGTATAAGATCTTTTCTCAGGCCAATATTCTTTTTAAAATTATTTTGGAACAGCTCATAGGAATCAACAGTCAATATTTCTTGCACTGATTTCTGCATTGCTTCCTGGACGCTATACCCCAAGAGATTAACCACAGACGGGCTTATATAAAGCCAATGGAACTCAAGGTCAGTCAGCAATACGACATCCGTGACATTCTCTGCCAGGAGGCGGTAGCGGCTCTCGCTTTCCTGCAGGCGATTTTGCGCCTGACGACGGGTTATGACCTCAGTCTCTAATTCTTCATTCATCTGGGCGAGTTCCTGCGTGCGTTCTTCGACTCTCTGTTCCAACTCATCATGCGCTTTGTGTAAAGCCTCTTGCGCCTTACGCCGCTCGGTAATATCCCGGTAAACACTCAAGAACATCCGCCGGCCGCTGTAATGAATAATCGTAGAAGATATCAAAACATATATGACCTGCCGGTCTTTCCTGACGATCCTTGATTCAACTTCCCGGCTTGAGCCTTTACTGATCAGCTCAGTAAGCCCTTCAAGGGCACGCCCCCACTCACAGGAATCGGGGTACAAAAGCTTGCTGAAATCCTTCGACGCGTTCGCTTCCTCCTGAGAATAACCGGTAAGCCGCTGCATTTCCGGATTATAAATATAAAAATGCCCCTCATCATCGCTGAAGGTAATGCCTTCTTTGACGGATTCCAATACGGTACGAAGCTTTTTCTCGCTTTCGATAAGGCTATTTTCGGTCTTGCGGTGTTCATTGATCTCTAACTGCAAGAGCAAATTTGATTTCCATAATTCCTGCGTACGTTCCTGAACGCGTTTTTCCAATTCCTCCTGCGAACGGTATAATTCAGACTCGATCCTTTTACGCTCGATCGCGTAATTGATCGTTTTCTTTAACGTATAGATATTATACTTGCCCTTAACCAAATAATCCTGGGCTCCGCATGATAAAGCCTTCAACGCCTCACGTTCCTCATCTAATACGGTAACAACCACGATCGGGATGTCTTTATAATTATTATGCAAATTGATCAATGTGTCCATGCCTTCCTTATCAGGAAGATTCAGATCTAAAAGGATAATATCAAAGCTGTCCTGGCGTAATGCCTCGTAGGCGGTACGCAATGTATTAACGACTTTAACTTTAAACAGCCAGTTAATCAACATTTCCTGCAGCATGCGGCTGCTGATCAAATCATCTTCTACGATGAGTATGGTAAAAGTTTTCTCAAGAACAGTTTCCATTATCAATTCTTCACTCCTTTTCAAAAGATGTCATTACCGGCATTATTCTCCTATTATACCTTATGCTCCCTCTCATCCAAACAAATTTCTGCTGATAGTGCGGCGATCAATCCCAACGGCATCCAGCGACGACAGGACTCTTTCCTAACCGGCACTACTCATTTCCAGGAATGCCGACTCAAGTTCCTGTATGCGATTACCGATCTCGGCCTTATCTTTATTTTCCTTCGCGGACACTTCTATTTCCCTGGCTATCTGCTGGATATTATTGAGCCGCAGATTAGCCGAAGATCCTTTAATAGAATGAGCGATCGCCGCTATTCTGGAAAAATCTTCGGCCCCTAAAACCCCCCGCAATTCCACCAGATAGTTTTGTGTCTGGGAAATAAAACAAACAAGCAATTCATTGTAAAAATCCTCCGTAATACCTCCTAACTCTTCTAATATCTTTTGTTTTTCAGTCTTCTCCATTTCTGATCTCCCCCTTTCTGTCCCGGTTTCTCTGATAGCTTCCTTCAAAAAAACTCATCTTTAAAAAACGCCGTGATAGCTTCTTTACCATACCGGCCTCACTCGTTATAAGCACTTTGTCAGGTATTGCCCTCCCCACTTGAGTAATACCGCTTTTAATTTAGCCACTTCAATGGGTTTGGTCAAATAATCATTCATCCCTGCGGCAAGTGACTGTTCTTCATCTTCCTTCATGGCCGCGGCGGTAAGCGCTATGATCGGAATATCTTTATTGAGCTCCCTCCTGATGATCTGTGTCGCCTCAACGCCGCCCATGACCGGCATCTGCAGGTCCATCAATATCATATCATAGGGATTATCTTTAACCTTAGAAAGCGCTTCTCTGCCGTCACCACAGGTATCAACAACACAACCATATTTGATCAGCATCATAGTAATAAGCTTTAAATTAACCGGGTTATCTTCAACGATCAAAGCCCGCAACCCTTTTAAGGATAATTCCGCAAGAGTGTGTTTGGTCACGATCGCGCTCTCCAAGCGTTTATCTCCCAGCGTCACCTGGATCATGCGGATAAAATCGCGCTTCAATATCGGCTTGGCTAAATAGGCGTCAAACCCCAGGCTTTCCGTGATATGCGCTTTTCCCGGCACCGCGTCACTGGTGAGCGCCATCAATTTCACCTTCTGATACCTATCGTCTTTCCGCAGCTCTTGCGCAAATCCATACCCATCCATACCCCCCGGCAGCATGATATCGCAGAGTATAATATCAGGCAGCGTCACTTGCCCCCGCAACCACGCTAACCCTTCTTCAGCCGTAACGCTCAAATTAACCATGATCATACCCGTCGATTCCGCGTACACCTTGACGATCTGGCGTAAATACTGGTTATCATCAACCACCATCACCCGTTTACCTTTGAGCGTATCCAATGATACCGGAGCGATATCCTGGCTGATTATCCCCGCAGATTCTTTTAACTTCAAGGTGAATATGAACTCACTGCCCTTTCCTTCCCCGGACTCTACCCAGATCCTGCCTCCCATCAACTCCACGATCGTCTTACTGATGAATAACCCTAAACCAGAACCTCCGTATTTACGCGTCGTTGACGTATCCGCCTGCACAAAAGCGTCAAATATCGCCTTGTGCTTTTCAGGGGATATCCCGATCCCGCTATCTTTGACCGATACCCGTAATACCCGGCCATTATCCGAAAGCTCCTGGCCTTCTGAACTGACTGTTATCGAAATATACCCTTCCTGCGTGAACTTTATCGCATTTCCCACCAGGTTCAACAATACCTGCCGGATCCGGGTAGGGTCTCCGTTAAAATTCCTCGAAAGCCCTTCGCTGAAACTATACCCCAACTCCACGTTCCTGCCTTTGAGCTTCGGGCTGACGATCTTGATCACACTTTCTATCAAATACTCAAGATCAAAATCAATATACTCAAGGCTTATTTCTCCTGCTTCTATCTTAGAAATATCAAGGATATCGTTGATCAGATTCAATAAAACCTCACCGCCGTCACGGATGATATCCATACACTCCCTCTGTTTATCATCCAAACGAGTCGTTTCCATGAGTTCCGCAAAACCCAGGACCGCGTTCATCGGAGTACGTATCTCATGCGACATGTTCGCTAAAAATTGGCTCTTTGCCCGGTTAGCGCTCTCAGCCTGTTCTTTAGCAAAAAGCAGCTCTGCCTGCACTCTTTTTGCCTCGGTAATATCCCGAAGCTGCGCGACAACATATTCCACATTCCCGTTTGCGTCAAACAACGGGTTATAGCTACAATCGAACCAGCGGCTGACTATCTGCTTCTCATACGAAACGCTTTTTTTATTCATTACCGCTTCTTTATACCCGCAGGGTTCACACGGGCCCGGCTTACCGATCAATTCATAACACTTAACCGTGGTAACATCTAAATCCGGGGCAAAAAAATCATGCGCGGCTTTATTCAAGAAAACTAAAGTAAAATCCGGCCTTAAGAATTCAATACAATCGGGAACGCCGTCCAAAACATCATGAAGCATTTTGGTCATCCGGGCTTCCTTGACGGCAACATTTTTACGTTCCGTAATGTCTTCAAAACTTTCAATCCCTCCGATGACCAAACCGCTAGGATCACGCAAACAATCGCAATTCTTAGAAATTACCAGTATCCGTCCGTCTTTTGTCCGTAATGATAATTCCCGGCCTTCCCTCGGCTTTATTATATCCTGCGGCGCGTTCAAATAACATTGCTCGCGGCAGGGCGAATCCATGTAAAAGAAACATTCCTTCCCCAAAACCTCTTCTTCCGAATAACCGGTTATTTGACCCGCTTTTTTATTCCAACTGGTTATACGGCGCTGGTTATCGACGGTAAAAATAGCGCTCGGCACCAGGCGGTAAATAAGGTCGGTTTCCGCCATGACCTTTTTAATCTCTTCTTGGAGCCGTTGACGTTCGGTGATATCTTCAATAATGCCGTCGAGGTAATCTTCATTATCCCTGCCCTTTTTCAAAACCGCAGTCAAAGAAGCAATAAAATGCTTACCTTTTAACGTTTTTAAAAGCAGCTCTTCGTTCTCGACGAATCCCAGCTGCTTGACCTTATTGCTGAATGCCACGCGCTGCTCCGGGTAAACATAGAATTCGCTGACCTTGTGTTTCAACAATTCCTCTTTTGAATCCGCTCCAAACATATTAACTAAAGCCGCGTTCACTTCAAGGAACTCACCCTGCGGGCCGGGGGTATTACGGTATACTCCGATAGTCAGGTTATTGACTAAATCGCTGTATTTTTGTTTTTCCTGCAAAACATCTTCTTCAAAACGTTTACGCTCGGTAATATCCCGGGAATTGATAATGATCCCCGCAACAGCCTCATTATCGAGCACATTAGTGATCATCCCTTCAAAGATCAAGGATGAACCGTTCTGATGCCGCAGCGCCAGTTCCAAAGTAGTATTGCTCCCGGGATGAAGCATTGCCGGAGAACATAACTCAAGGAAATGCTCCAAATAATCAGAACGGATAAACTCGGCGATATTCTTACCGACCAACTCCTCAGGCTTATACCCAAGCAAACGCTCCACTGATGGGCTCTCATACACAATAGTCCCGGCAACATTAATGATCGTTATGAGGTCTGAAGCATTTTCTATCAGCGTACGGAAATACCGTTCATTGCGTTTTAACGCTTCTGCCGCGTTTTTACGCTCAGTAATATCCTCTCCAATACTGGTCATGCCGCTTATATTGCCCTGAGAATCTTTTAAAAGTATATTATTCCACAGTATCACTCTTTTCTCACCAAAACGGGTTATAATATCATTCTCATAATACACCGGAATATCGCCCTTTAAGATATCGCCGATAACAATGGGTTTTATCCGGCCTCCTGATTCCGGAGGGAGGAAATAATTAAACCAATCTTTACCGATCACTTCATCCCTCTGCCAGCCGGTCAAGTGGATAAAATAATCATTACAAAAAACGACTTTTCCTGCTATATCGAACATGACTCCGATCAACTGGCTGTTTTCCATGATCTCCCGGAAACGCCTCTCAGATTCCCGCAATGTTTGTTCGATCTCTTTACGCTCTGATATTTCTTTTAATAATTCATCTTTTTGTTCAAAGAAAGAATAGATCAACCGCGCGATATCCCCGAATTCATTCTTGCAGTTGCGTAACTTCTTTATATAATCAAGGTTTTCTAACTTTAACGTCCCCGTAATTAAACGAATGGGTAGGCTGACAAAACGCGTCACAAACCAAACCATCACCATCAGAACAAGCGCCATAAAAACAGCCAGCAAAGAATACAAATTCCGCAAGATCATGCTAAAGGCATCAACAGCCTTTGAATGATGCTGTATATTGAGATACGCAATGAGTTTACCGTCCCATCCCCGTAACGACTGAAAAACAACAATATCCTTATGCCGGCCATGTTCCCCGGAAATCCTTTGTTCTCCAGGGAAAGACAGGGCCATGACATCACTGCCCAAATAATGGCCTATATCATTCAAATATCCTTTATTCCATATACGCGTGGCAAAAAGATACCCCCGGGGGATGGTCTTTCTCTCTTTGTCTAAAGTAGGATGTATAGTCGCGCCATGGACTTCCATCAATCCTTCGGGGCTGTTTACAAAAAAATGGCAAAATTTCTTCCCCGCAAAAACATGCCGCACCATAGCGCCGGTTATTATCCCTGAGTGTATCGCAGGATCGTTAGAAGGAGACTGAGTAAAATAGCGCAGTGAAAAATCAGGTTTGAAAACCGCAACTGCGGAAATGTTAAACGTTGGCAAAGCAGTATCGATATTATCAGCAGCCCAGCTATCGTCCGCTGTTTCGACAAAACTCACCATTTCATCCCAATAGCTGTAATCAAAACAAAACGCCTCACGCGATTTACTTTTTAATTCCCTGATCCTTGAGAAAACCTTATCTTTTTCCTGTTTTTCAATTTTTAAAAACTTATTCAACTGCTTTTGCTGGATAACTTGAAAAATAAAAAGGCACCCGACAAAAGAAACAATAAGGAATAATAGCAATATAAAAACTTTTTGCTGAATTCTCATAATTGGTTTTTCATTGAGAAACAAATAAATAGTAAACGCACGAACTCACTATATTTATCGGCACTAAACTATATTTACCTTAACTTAATTATGAAGTTACAAAATAAGCAGGCTTGTGATCAACACGCCTGCTTATCTGATAAACGCTACCTGCGGTTTACAAACCCTTCTTCCACATACTTGGCTATTTTTGCCCTATCCTCTTTATTGATCGCAATAAATTCTAAACCGATCCTCCATTTATTCGACCCCTGGGGCAAAACCAACAACTCCTGCCATACCACCCTCACTTTAATAGTAATAGCTTCCAAGACCCGTTTATAATAATCAACCGGCGCGTACATTTCCAGGAAAAACTCTGTATCTTTGTGAATAAACGCATCGGTGTCGAAACATAATCCTTCAGCGCTTACATCCCGCGAGGTTGCTTCGATCAAAATCTGCCCTGCATCTTCAGGATAACAAAAAATAAATATATGATCTTTAACGCGGGCATAACACCGGCGGTCTTTCCCGGAATATGCATCTTCAACCCCGTAACCACACCCAACAGAAAGCTCTTGACGCGAAGCCCGTAAGATACTCCTTGACCCATCACCTTCAGCCATATAACCTCCTTGTAACTGCTTCGATTAATTTCACAGAAAAGCCTTCCCCTCCTGACCCGACGTTAAAATACCTTAAATGCGTAAAGCATTCCATAAAAAAGATACATCCTCATCGCCAACATTCTTGCAATAGCTAAACACAGGAGTTACCAGGTATATCGTATCCTCCGGCTCCAATATAAACTGCTTGCCATTCACCGCAATCTCAATTTTACCTTTAAGCGCGACCCCCAGCAATTCATTCCCTTTAGGGCAGGCATCAGCGTTTAATATTTCATTTCTCTTAAGCCGCATCAACAGGGGGAGGATCTTAATATCCAAGATACTTGAAGCCAAAACTTCGTAGTTCGATATCGGCTCAACCGCAGGCGAGGCAAACCGAAGATCACGCTTCTTGCGGATAAACACAAATTCCTTATTTTCTTTCTCCTTAAAGAAATCACCGACAGTAGTGCCCAAAGCTTCGGCTATTTTACGCAGTGAATCAACCGAAGGTGACGTTAGGCCGTTTTCCAACTGAGAAAGAAAACTGGAGGTCAACATAGTCTTAGCAGCTAATTCTTTTAGTGCCATATGTTTTTCTTGCCTGAGTTTCTTTATCCTTAAGCCAATATCATTCATGAAACCATAAAATACTGTTGCCGTATGCCCGTTGGATGAATTAATTTAAGATTTGAATTAAAATGGAAGGAAAAAACCGATTGTCGAAAAAAACCCCGTTCTATCCGGGTTTCAATCCGCATTCTTACGGTTACCTCTTGGGTAGCAATACATTAAGGAAATCTTCATTTAACTGATATTATTTTATACGTAATATTCCCCTCTGTCAATCAATATATAGAAATATCGTAATCTGAAGAATGACAAAGGTTTATATTTTGCAGTCTCATGATTCTTATTGCTCTTGTTCAAAGGTAAGATATTCAGCAGGCAAGGCTATTGAGCAGGCTCTCGTGTCGATGCTACGGGGATACCAACGCTTTTCTTTGCGACTCTCTGCGCAAGAGCATTTTCACCCGCGCCAAGAGCTTTTCTTTATCAAAGGGTTTGGTAATATAATCATCAGCGCCTATATCAATACCTTTTAATTCACTGGATTTATCCTCGATTGCCGTCAACATGATCACCGGAATAACGGCAGTCTCAAGTTGTGAACGCAAGATCTTCGTGGCCTCAAACCCGTCCATTTCAGGCATAGTAACATCCATAATGATTATATCCGGCTTTTCTTTTACCGCTTGCGCGACAGCTTCTTTTCCGTTATGAGCCTCAATAACATTATACCCGGCAGTGCTCAAATGTTTTTTCAAGATCATTTGATTAACGGTATCATCATCGGCAACAAGGATCTTCGGCGCCTTGTTACTGCTTTTTGATTTATCGATGGCTTCGCCATCTTTACAAATATCAACGACCTTCTCAACTTCTTCTAACGTCGTTATACCCTGCGCTACCTTCTCCAGCCCGGATTCAGCCAGCGTTTTAAAGCCCTGTTTGCGCGCTTCTTGGAAGATAGCATCTTCAGAGGCTTTCGTAAAAATAAGGTTACGTATCGAATCGGTGACCCTTAATATCTCAAAAATCCCTATTCTGCCGTAGAAACCCATATAAGAACATTTTTCACACCCACGCCCCCGGTAAAAATCAGTTATACCGAATTTTTCTATGTAAAACTTGTACTTCTCAACTGCTTTTGGATACGGGGTATATTTTTCTTTACAATGGGGGCATACCAGGCGCACTAACCGTTGAGAAACGATCAAAATGATTGAAGAGGCGATCAAGTACGGCTCAAGCCCGATATCCAACAGCCTGGTTACCGACGCGATCGAATTATTGGTATGCAGGGTCGAGAGGACAAAATGGCCCGTAAGCGACGCCCCAAACGCGATTTCCGCGGTTTCTTTATCACGTATTTCTCCTACCAGGATCACATCAGGATCCTGCCGTAAAAGGCTGCGTAAACCGCTGCTAAAAGTTATGTCTTTGGCAGGATTAAGCTGGATCTGATTAATACCCGGCATAAGATATTCTATCGGGTCTTCAATCGTCATAATATTCTTTGTTTCGTCCCTTATATAGTTAAGTGCCGCATAAAGTGTTGTGGTTTTGCCTGAGCCGGTCGGGCCGGTAGTTAAAATAAGCCCTTGAGGGCGGTTGGCAGCCTCAGTAAAAATAACCAGATCATTATCCTGGAGCCCGATCTTATTAATCTCGATCTTAGCGATATCAGAATCCAGAAGCCGCATCGCGATTTTCTCTCCATAGAACGTCGGAATGATCGAAATCCGGATATCGATCTTGCGTTCATGAAAAGAAACACTCATCCTGCCGTCCTGGAACTTTCTCGTTTCAGAAATATCAAGGTCGGATAATATTTTAACGCGCGCCACAAATTTATTGAGCATATGGCTCGGTATCTCCATGATATTCTTCAGATATCCGTCGATCCTATAGCGTATCTCAACCTGCGTTTCCTGCGGTTCCACATGGATATCCGTAGCCCGGTTCTTGACCGCATCATTCAATATAAGGTCGACTAATTTTACAACTGCGGAAGAGCCGTCTGTCAAACTGTTCAATTCCGCGGTATCAACTCTGCGATGCTCATCCGGCACGATCTTGACTTCCGTTTCGGAAGTAATATTCTTGAGGACATTATACAGGCTGTCATCAAGCTGGTAATATTTGGCGATACACGCGGAGATCTGGCTTTTAGAACATAAGATAGGCTTAATATCCATTTTAGCAATACACTTTAGATCATCGAGGGCAATAATATCTTTTGGATTACTCATCGCAAGGATAAGCAGGTCATTCTCTTTACCGATCGGGAATACGCCAAACCGCTTTGCCGTATCACAGGGAAGGTATTTGAGGACGGAGAGATCAAAATTCCCTTCGCTTAAGTTGACGATCGGCATATTATACACTTTCGCGGCTATACGCAACAGGTCCGCTTCTTTAACGAACCCCATTTCAACAAGCACATCATGGATAGGGCTTTTCGCACCCATCTGCTTGGCGAGGGCATCCTGAAGCTGCTCTTCAGTGATCATTTTCTCCGATACTAAATATTCTATCAATTGTGACATAGCGGGGCTGCTCCTTTTTATTTCTTTATTTATCGGCAGAGAGAGAGAAAAATTCACAAGAAATTAATTAAAATAATCTTGCACGGCAGAAAGCCGTGTACCCGCGCAATACCGCCGCAGCAAGCGGCGTACCCAGCCATTCCAATAAGGCTGGGTGCGATTAGCGCGGGGTGCGGCGGCGTGCCCAGCCTCAGGGGAATGGCTGGGTACAGCAGAAGGGGTGGACATACAGCGGCTGGTGATCCTAAAATTACTGTTTAGGCTTATTGAGGCACTCTAACCTTAGTTTGAGTATAAAACTGATAATATCCCTTCTTGAAACGATCCCGACTAAAACCCCGTCTTTGACAATAGGCACGCGGCGATAATTATTCTTTATAAGGAATTCGCATATATTGACAATGCTTTCATGCGGGGGGAAGGTAGCAACATCTTTTTTCATGTAATCAGATACAGCCTTATTGGCGCTGCTATCGGTATCGATCAGGATCCTGAGCATATCTTTTTCCGTAATAATGCCGGCCAGCTTGTTATGCTCATCAACGACGGGAAGGCCGCTTATATGCTTATCGATCAATAAACGCATCGCTTCATAAACAGGCGTATCTTGGCTCACGGTAACGACTTCTTTGGTCATAATATTTTTTGCTTCAAACATAGTATTCCTCCTTTTAATAAAACGCGACTTAATTTGAGCGTTCAGATCGATCTATCCCGCCGGCAAGAATGGCTGGATCCTGTTGACCGGCCCT
>CAZPNW010000024.1:0-1920 GCA_964588175.1 uncultured Planctomycetales bacterium | reverse complement strand
ACCCTGCGTGACGGGGAACAGGCGCCCGGTGCAAGTTTGAACCAAAAGGAGAAATTGGAGGTCGCTCAGGCTCTCGCCCGGCTCGGTGTTGATATTATTGAAGCGGGGTTCCCTATTTCTTCTAAAGGCGATTTTGATGCTGTCCGGGTAATTGCCAAGGCGGTTAAGGGCGCGGTTATCTGCGGCTTAAGCAGGTCGGTCAAAAAAGATATCGACGCGGCGTATCTTGCGACCCGTGCCGCTCAACGCTCCCGCATCCATGTGTTCCTGGCTACTTCCAAGATCCATATGAAGTATAAACTCAAAAAAGCAGAAGATGAGATCCTGCGGCTGGCGGTAGAGTCGGTAAGTTACGCAAAGAAATATTGCCCCGATATTGAGTTTTCTCCTGAAGATGCTTCACGCACGGAACTTGAGTTTTTGTTCCGGGTGCTGGAAGCGGTCATTAAGGCGGGGGCAAAGACGGTCAATATCCCGGATACGGTCGGGTATACTGAACCGGAAGAGTACGGGAACTTGATCAAGGCGATCAGGGAAAATGTCCCGAATATTCAGAAGGCGGTAATCTCTGTCCATTGTCATAATGATTTGGGCCTGGGGGTCGCAAATTCTTTGGCAGCGATCAAAAATGGCGCCCGTCAGGTCGAATGTACGGTAAACGGTATCGGCGAGCGGGCAGGGAATGCCGCGCTTGAAGAAATTATTATGTCTTTGGATACGCGCAAGGACATTTATAAGAATTTGAAGACAAACATCAATAAAAAACATCTTTATAATACCTCACGCCTGGTCAGTAAACTGACCGGGTTTGTTATCGCCCCTAATAAAGCTATTGTCGGAGGCAATGCCTTCAGGCATGAGTCAGGTATACATCAAGACGGTATTTTAAAAGAACGCTCTACCTATGAAATTATTAAGCCGGAAGATGTCGGTTTCTACGGTGAAGGGCTTGTCTTAGGGAAACATTCCGGCCGCCACGCCTTTAGCGAGCGCCTGATGAGCCTGGGGTTCCATTTGCGAGATGAGGAGTTAAATAAGTCTTTTGAGCGTTTTAAAGAAGTCGCCGATAAAAAGAAAGATATTTATGACGATGATCTGCGGACTATTGTCGAGGACCAGATACGGGTCGTTAAACCCTTATGGCAGCTGGACAGCTTTATGGTTAATTCCGGGACCAAGGTCACTCCTGAAGCAACGGTGACTTTAAAGAAGAAGGGTAAGTTGCGAAGCGGCGTATCTATCGGGGATGGCCCGGTGGATGCCTGTTTCAAGGCAGTGGATAAGATCACGCAGAATACCTTTAAGCTGGAGGATTTTCGTTTAGAAGCAGTGACTTCCGGTAAAGACGCATTAGGGCAGGCCAGCCTCACGTTGAAGGCAAATGCTAAAACTGTCGCGGGGAGAGGTTCGAGTACCGACATTATCGAAGCAGCGGTCCGGGCATACGTGGACGCAATTAACAAAACAGGGATGCTATGAGTGCTCCTGAAATGTACGGTTTGGTAGGGTATCCGGTCAAACACAGTGTTTCGCCGGCGATGCATAATGCGGCTTTTGCTTCTCTGCGCATGAATGCTAAATATAAACTTTTCGAGATCCAGCCTGAATTGGTAAGTTCGTTCTTACAATCGGTTGCCAAAGAAAATATCCATGGGTTTAATGTCACCATCCCTTATAAGGAAATAATGGTGGGTTATATGGATCAATTGACTGAAGAGGCAAAGGTTATCGGCGCGGTCAATACGGTTAAAGTTTGTGATGGCAGGACCATGGGACATAATACTGACGCGCTCGGTTTCCTGCAGCATTTGATGGATGTTTATTCCACAAGCCTTTATAATCAGACCGTTTCAGTAATAGGCGCTGGAGGCGCTGCGCGCGCCGTGGTACAGTCGTTGGCGGCAGAAGGAGCGGGGAAGA
>CAZPNW010000023.1:0-9345 GCA_964588175.1 uncultured Planctomycetales bacterium | reverse complement strand
TGCTTTAAGAAAGCTGGCTTTATGGTATATTGATAAGGATGCCCCTGATAAGGCGCTTGAATTATTGACAAAAAGTTCTGAGATAAACCGCGAACGCCAGCTCTCTCCGGGGCATCGCTATAACCTGGCATGTGATTATTTTGACTTGGGGCTTTTATTCAGTAATAAGGGCGACCATGAGCTTGCCCGGAGTTTTTATAATAAAAGCAAGGCCCTGTTCAAGAAATTAGACCTGCCGGATGAGCTCAGCGACTATTATTTTAACCTTGGGGAGATCTGTTTATTTGAAAAACAGTACCAGCAGGCCCTTGATTGTTACCGGGAGGGTTTAAAGATCGACGAGCGCGAAGGTAATGTGCCTAATATTGCCGGCGATTATACTATGATCGGCGAATGGTACCTGGATATGGATGATCTCGCGAAAGCAGAAGGATTCTTCTCCCGGGCGGCTGTTATTTGCAGGGATTTTCAATTAGAGCCGGAATTAGCGGCAGTGAACTTTGATTTAGGGGTCGTTTATAAGAAACGAAAGCTTAAAGCTAAGGCGCGGGAATATTTTCAGCAGGCGTATGAGTTTTACCGTACAGTCGATACTCCCGATCTGAAAAAGGTCGAAAAAGAACTTTTAGAGCTTGATGGTTAAGTGTTGGTCATGATTTTTATGGAGGCGGCATGTTCCCCCGGGTCAATAAACTATTGTTCATATCTTTAGGGCTTATATTCTGCCTGACTTTTTTCACCAGGAATAATTATAAATGGGTGGACCGTATCTCACCGGAGATCTTAACTGAGCCTGTTCAGGAAAAAATAGCGCGGCCGGAGAGCATTGATCTTGAAATAAGGGGATATTCGTACCGTTTGACTCCTGTGTACGAATTCGAAATAAATGCTTTGGTGGTCAGTAAATTTAATTACAAGTTCGGTATTTACCGTTCAGACAGCGTTTTCCCGGTCGATCTGTGCATGATCTGGGGAGATAATATCGCGCGAAAGGCCTATAAGAATATGTCATTGCGGTTTTTCCATGATTGCCGCTGGTGTGAGGTAGAGTGGTGGGGAAACCTTGATTTCAATATGAGGCAGCTCGCGAATTGCCATCTGGTGACAAATAAGAAAAACATTTTGGATAAGATCAATAGGATAGTTATCGGGGACCAGCTTAAAATCAAAGGTAAGCTGGTAAATATCGAAGGCAGGCTGGTGAGTAAGCCTGATAAATACACTCCCCGGCAATTATCATGGAGGTCGAGTGTAACCAGGACTGATACCGGCGCCGGCGCTTGCGAAATTATCTATGTTGAAGACATTATTTTTTTAAAGAAAGCGAATCAGTTATCCTCGTATTTATTTTTTCTCAGCTTCTATGGCCTCTTAATTCTCACCGCAATTAATATAGTTCGATTCTTCGTATAATACTCGGTTTTCGCTTCGAGGTTGTCGGCCAATCATCCTACCGGCCACCGGCCACCGATCACCGACAACCGAGCACCGAGTATAATTGTCATGCCCGGTCGCTTACTCGGCTCTAAGCTTGCCCGTTAAGAATTTTTCATTTATTTTCGTTAGATTTTGAGTTCTCAAACGTCTATTGTTAGTGAGGGCATGAGTTATGTTCGCTTTATGAACATAACTCATCTCTTGTGGTTTTACTGTCGGCCCGAACTATCACTGCGAATGCATGAAAATTTCAAAGCGCGAAGCGCTGAAATTTTTATGCATTTTATGAGCAGTGATGAGGGCATGAGACCAGGTTTTGTTGGCGGTAAGACCGGGTCTTGAAGTATGGATTTGAAATGTGGAAAAGACCCGGTCTTGAAATACAGCTCAATAATAACAATGGAGGTGATGATGAGGCGATTATTACAGGTGTTTTTATGCGCGATAATTGTGCTGCTCGCGTGTGTTCCTGTTTCAGCGCAGGAAGTTGATTGTGAGGATATTTCCGGAGGCAACAGGAGATTTTACTCTATTTTGATCGATCAGGATGATCCGGGTATCATCTATGCCGGTTCGTATGGCGCAGTTTTAAAGAGCCTGGATAACGGTGAGCATTGGAGGCCTATTCTGTTAATAAAAGGGCAGAATATGAAGGTGAATTCCCTGGTTTTTAGCCCGGCTGACAAAAATATTATCTGCGCGGCAACGGGAAACGGGCTTTATATGAGCGTAGACCGGGGGAAAAACTGGAAAAGGGCGTTTCAGGGGAAAAATTATTTAGAAAATGTGTGTGTTTGTGCCGCGATCACTGCTTCTACTCTTTATGTCGGGACCAAAGGAGGTTTATTTGTCAGTGATGATTTAGGGAAAAGTTGGAAGAAAGAACAGGGCGAATTGGGGAATGGATCTATTCGCGCCGTGATCGTTGATAGAGCTCCTGACGGGTGTGTATATGTTTTAAGCGATCATCGCGTATTTAAAAGAGTAAGCGGCCGAGATCCCTGGCAAAAGACATTTTCTGTAATAAATAGGGGGACTGAAGATGAAAATGAGCCAGAGGAAGGCCCCGAAGAAAACGATCAGCCGTCAGAGGATTACCAGCGTTTCAAAGGCCTGAAAGTAAGCGCGGCTGATCGAAGTACTCTATTTCTCGCAACGGCGCGCGGCGCCTATAAAAGTGTTGACGCAGGGCTCACCTGGTGCCTCCTGCCGTCATATGGTTTACTTGATGAGGATATCCGCGGCTTTTGCGAGTTAAGCGGCGATCATCTTTTTGCCGCGACCGGTTCGGGGGTTTTTATATATAATGTCCAGCGTTGGAAAGAATTATATATAAACCGGGCGGTCAGGGATATAAATATGATAGTTTGCGATAAAACCGGAAATTTATACTTGGCAACGGATGGGGGATTGCTGAGAATAAGTTTAAAATATTTACCTGATGAAGGTTCTGCCGGTAGTTCGGTAGTGGTATCGCGCTCTGAAGAACCAACGATCAGGGAGGTCCATGAAGCGGCGATCAGGTACGCGGAGGTGGAGCCTGAAAAGATCTTGTGTTGGAGAAAGGCCGCGGCTAAAAAGGCATGGCTTCCGAAAATGACTGTTGGCTGGGATAGAAATGCCTCAAGCCTGTGGCATTGGGAATCCGGTTCTTCAACCAAGCCGGATGACGATGTTTTACGCAGAGGAAAAGACTTTTTAGATTGGGACCTGACGATGAGCTGGGATTTCGGCGAACTCATTTGGAACAATGACCAGACATCGATCGATACGCGTTCACGTTTATTGGTCCAGTTGCGTGAAGATGTTCTAGACCAGGTGACAAAATTATATTTTGAGCGCCAGAGGGTAAAGATGAGCTTGAATGATCTCAGGATCGAAGACAGGAAGAAGCGCCTTGAGAAAGAATTACGGCTTCAGGAGCTTACCGCGTCGCTTGACGCCCTGACCGGAGGATATTTTTCCCGGAGATGTCTTAATACAGGGGCTATAACGGATGGCTTGAGTGAAAAGACCGGGTCTTGAAATGTGGATTTGAAATGTGGAAAAGACCCGGTCTTGAAAAGGAAAGAGCCATGATTTAAGACCTGGTCTTTTCTGGAAGGATAACTGTAATCCAAGACCAGGTCTTGTTAAGCAAAGACGGGTCTTGAAATCTTGCCTACTACCTATGCCATATAGAAACCATAAGTTTTCCATTGATAGTTATTATCACATTTATCTCCGAGGGAATGAAGGGAGAGTTATTTTTAATGAAAACGAAGATTATGAGCGGTTTTTAAGTAAGCTGAAAGAATATAAGTCTAAACATAAGATGGGTGTTATATGTTATTGTCTTATGCCTAATCATTTTCATCTGCTTTTAAAACAAAATACTGATGAATCCGTGTCTGTTTTTATGCATAGATTAATGATAAGTTATGTAATGTATTTTAATATTCGTTATGAGCGTAAGGGGCATCTGTTTGAAAGTAGTTTTAAATCGAAGTTGATACCAAATAATGAGTATTTACTCCAGTTATCACGATATATACATTTAAATCCCTTAAATAATCTTAATTTAATAACGCTTGAGCACTATTATTGGTCCAGTTATCGCGAGTATCTTAGTCTTGCTTGTAGACAGGATGAAATATGTGATAAGGAAGTTATCTTGCAGCAGTTTGGAGAGAGTTTCGGTAAACGTAAAAAATATAAAGAATTTGTTGGTAGAACAATTGCTATGAAGGAAAATGAAATAATTAAGAAAATAGCGGAAGATATATAAATGGTCTAAGAGCAAAGACCGGGTCTTGAAATGTGGATTTGAAATGTGGAAAAGACCCGGTCTTGAAAAGGAAAGAGCCATGATTTAAGACCTGGTCTTTTCTGGAAGGATAACTGTTATCCAAGGCCAGGTCTTGTTAAGCAAAGACCGGGTCTTGAAGTGTGGATTTGAAATGTGGAAAAGACCCGGTCTTGAAAAAGAAAGAGCCATGATTTAAGACCTGGTCTTTTCTGGAAGGATAACTGTAATCCAAGACCAGGTCTTGTTAAGCAAAGACCGGGTCTTGAAATGTGGATTTGAAATGTGGAAAAGACCCGGTCTTGAAAAGGAAAGAGCCATGATTTAAGACCTGGTCTTTTCTGGAAGGATAACTGTAATCCAAGGCCAGGTCTTGTTGTTTAGAAACAGCGTTTCTAACGGGGCGGGCATCAAAAGCTACCCCTGTGCAATATTCCCTTGCAATAAAAGAACATTTATGTTATCTTAATAGGACTGCAAACCGATTTATTATTAACCCTTAAAACTATATAATGCCATGTCAATAATAAGCTTAAGCGATAGTAATTTTAAGAAGGAAGTGTTGGATTCTGATGCAACGGTCTTGGTTGATTTCTGGGCTCCCTGGTGCGGGCCGTGTAAGCTTTTAGGCCCCGTTATTGAAGAGATTGCTGTCGAATACGATAAGAAGATCAAGATCGGGAAATTTGATATTGATGCAAATCCTAAAATCCCCACTCATTACGGAATTATGTCGATACCGACACTTATGTTCTTTAAAAAAGGCCAGGTCATGGAACAGTTTGTCGGCGCTTTGAACAAGCATGACCTTAAAAAAAAGATCGAAGCGTACCTTAAATAAGTGCAGGTATTTTGATGAAACGTGTATTTATCGCCGCCACGAAACAAAACGACGGGAAAACTACTGCCTCTCTCGGCCTCATTTGTAACTTCGCGAAAGAATTTGAGCGTGTCGCTTTCATAAAACCTATCGGTCAGCGGTATTTGGAAGAAGATGGCCTGAAGATCGACGAAGATTCATTATTAATAGAGGAGGTTTGCGGTATCCAATGCGGGCTAAAAGATATGAGCCCGATCGCGGTGGAAAAAGGCTTTACGGAGCGTTATATCGACCGGCCGTATCAACGCTCTATGTCGCATCAGATCAAAAAAGCGTTTGACCGGGTTTGCGTCAATAAGGACCTGGTGGTCATTGAAGGCACAGGGCATGCCGGTGTCGGTTCTGTTTTCGATCATTCCAATGCTACGGTTGCCAAGCTTTTGAATTCTAAGGTCATAATCATTTCATCCGGCGGGATCGGCCGCCCGATCGACGAAATTGTTTTAAACAAAGCGCTTTTTGAAAAAGAAGGCGTTGAGGTATTAGGCGCCATCATTAATAAGGTCCTCCCGGAAAAGTTCGATAAAATAAGCCGGCTGGCGCGTAAAGGATTAAAGAGGAAAGGCATTAATGTCTTGGGTGTCATTCCTTATACTCCTCTTTTATCGTATCCGACTATCCGGCAGATCCTGGAGGAAACCAGTTATAAACTGTTGTGCGGGAATTTATTCCTTGAGAACAGCGTCGCGCGCGTTATCGTGGGCGCGATGGAGCCGCATGACGCGATCAAGTATATTGTTGAAGACAGCCTTTTGATCACGCCGGGAGACCGTGAGGATATGATCTTGACGGCGCTGGGATGTTTCAGCGGTAAAGATAAACGCAGGCTTTTGGTCTCAGGAATGGTTCTGACCGGCGGTATACTGCCCCCTAAATCGATCCGCAGCCTTTTGGCTGATTCCCGTATCCCGGTCATACTTGCAAAGGAGGACACCTATTCAGTGGTCTCAGATATACACGATCTGACCATTAAGCTTCGGCCCCGTGATACGACGAAGATCAATACCGTTATCGGGTTAGTAAAAAAACATGTTGATCTGCAAAGGATAATAAGGAGTATTTAAAATGGATGTCATTCAGAAATTGCATGAGAAAGCACGCCTTAATATTAAAACTATCGCGCTGCCTGAATATAATGATAAACGGGTAGTGGAAGCCGCCTTGCGGGTGGAAAAAGAAGGATTCGCGAAAGTCGTTTTACTTACAAAAGATAAGATCGACCCGAAAGAGAATGAACGGTATATCAATGAATTCTTTCAAATGCGCCAGGCAAAGGGCGTCGATATGGATACCGTGCGTAAATTGTTCGAAGACCCGATCTATTATGCCGCTATGCTTGCCCGCGAAGGAAAAGTCGACGGGTTTGTGGGCGGGGCATGCCATACGACCGCTGATATCGCCCGCGCGGTGATCCATTGCATCGGCATGGATGAACGCATGAATGTGGCGTCGAGTTGTTTTATCATGGTTGTCCCTCATTGCCCGTTCGGGGAAAGCGGTACGTTTATTTTCGCCGATTGCGGAGTCATCCCTGAGCCTAACGCCCGTCAGTTATCATGTATGGCGGTAGCGGCGGCTGAGTTGCTTAAGAAAGTCCTGGATTTTACTCCACGCATAGGTTTCCTGAGTTATTCGACCAAGGGGTCCGCGGAAAGCAAATCCCTTGATAAAATAACCGAAGCGCTCAAGGCAGTCAGGGAGATGGCGCCTGATCTGTTGGCCGACGGTGAATTACAGGTTGATTCGGCGATAGTCCCTGAAGTGGCAAAAATAAAATCGCCGAACAGCGTACTGGGGGGGAGAGCTAATATTTTGATCTTTCCTAACCTGGAAGCCGGCAATATCAGTTATAAATTAGTCGAGCGTTTGTCGGGGGCGCGGGCTATCGGCCCGTTGTTCCTGGGGTTAAAGAAGCCCTGTAGTGACCTATCACGCGGTTGTTCAGTAGAAGACGTGGTGGATTGCGTAGCCGCGACCGCTATTCGTGCGCAGTAGCTTTACACAATTATTAACCGTTTTTTTTATATGCACAATGAGAAACCATGAGAGTCTTAGTCATTAACAGCGGAAGTTCATCGATCAAATATAAACTTTTCGAGATGCCTCAGGAGAAGCTTGTTTCAAAAGGCTTGATCGAACATATCGGCGAGAAAGGTTCGCGCATACAGGACCATCAGGCGGGCTTAAAGCAGATCTTGTCCCAGATCGACCATATTGATCTGATCGGCCACCGTGTCGTCCACGGAGGTGAGAAATTTAAAAAGCCGGTTTTTATAGACGCGCCGGTCATCGATAAGATCAAAGAGTGCTGCCAGTTGGCCCCGCTGCACAATCCGGCGAATTTAGCGGGTATCCTGGCGTGCAAAAAGCTGCTGGTGGGCATAAAACAAGTCGCTGTTTTTGATACCGCGTTCCACCAGACATTGCCTGATTACGCCTTTATGTATGGCCTGCCCTATTCGTATTACACAAAATACGGCATTCGCAAATACGGCTTTCACGGTACCAGCCACGAATATGTCGCGCATGAGGCCGCGCGCATTTTAAAAAAGCCTTTTGGCAAATTAAAGATCATTACCTGCCATTTAGGCAATGGCTGCAGTATTGCCGCCGTTAACAAAGGCAAGTCATGCGATACCAGTATGGGATTTACTCCTTTGGAAGGCCTGCTCATGGGCACGCGCTGCGGCGATATTGACCCTGCTGTTGTTACTTATATCATGGCGCGCGACGGCTTGAGTATTCAACAGATGGACACCATGCTCAATAAGGAATGCGGGCTTAAAGGCGTTTCGGGATTGAGCAATGATATGCGGGTGCTGGAAGAGGAAAGCAGGAAAGGTAATTCGCGTGCCGCTTTGGCGATCAAAATGTTCATGTACCGGCTGAAGAAATATGTCGGCGCTTATATGGCGGTCATGGACGGATGTGACGCCGTTGTTTTGACCGGCGGTATCGGCGAGAATAAGGCACGGGTCAAAGAAAAACTGAGTAAATCACTCGACACGTTCTTAAAAAGAAAAATTAAAGTCTTGGTGGTACCCACGAATGAGGAATTATTGATCGCCCGGCAGTCGTATCGTTTGGCCGGAAAAACTAAATAAATTACGGCTGGTGAGGGATATGAAAAAGATCATTATGGTCATCGGAGAGAATAATTACCGCGATGAGGAATTGCTGCAGCCTCGCGCGATCTTTGAAAAAAACGGCATTCAGGTAACGGTGGCAAGCACTTCGCTTGAGGTATCCAAAGGTGTCCTGGGCGCGGAAGTCAAACCTGACATGTTGGTCATGAATATCAATGTCGCTGATTTTGACGCTATCGTCTTTGTGGGAGGGGAGGGGGCAACTCAGTATTGGGATGACCCTATCGCTCATAAGATCGCTTTCGACGCGGTAAACGCTCAAAAGATCGTCGCGGCGATTTGTATCGCTCCGGTCATTTTGGCAAAAGCCGGCCTTTTAAAGGGCAAACGCGCGACGGTCTGGGCAACTGAGGCAGGCCAGGTATCCTATAACGGCGCGCAATATACCAGGAAAAATGTTGAGATAGACGGCAATATCATTACCGCTGCCGGGCCTTTCGCGGCGCGGCAGTTCGCGGAAGAAATAATCAAGGCTATTGGAAATTAATGCGGGAGATCACTACTATGATGAGGACAGTATTAAAATCAAAATTACACCGGGTACGCGTCACGGAAGCCAACCTTTATTATGAAGGGAGTATTACGATAGACGCTGGCCTGATGAAAAAGGCCGATATTATCCCGGGTGAGAAAGTTGAAGTCTTTAACCTTAACAACGGCATCCGCCTGGAAACGTACGCTATTGAAGGTAAAGAGAACTCGGGGGTCATCTGCCTTAACGGCGCGGCTGCCCGCGGCGGCTGTGTCGGCGATGAGATCATTATCGTGACGTATTTCCTCGTTGAAGACCAGGAGGCAAAAAGCGTCAAAGCCAAGATAATCAATGTCGATGAAAGAAACCGGATTAGAAATTAGAGTTATTGGCGACCCTATTCTGAGGAAAAAGGCCAAGGCGGTTAAAGCCGTGACGCCTTACCACCGGGAACTCTTGAGTAAAATGGCGCGCCAGATGTATGATTCCCAGGGTATCGGCCTTGCTGCTCCGCAGGTAGGAGTGAGCGAGTCTTTGATCGTTGTTGATACCGGCTCCTGTTTGTATAAATTAGTGAATCCTAAGATCGTCAAGCGTCAAGGCAGGCAATCCCTGGAAGAAGGAT
>CAZPNW010000022.1:0-11256 GCA_964588175.1 uncultured Planctomycetales bacterium | reverse complement strand
CAATTGAAATTGGGAGGGAATAAATGAAGAAAATAGTTTTATTGCGCCATGGGGAGAGCGTGTGGAACAAAGAAAACCGGTTCACCGGCTGGACCGATGTCGACCTTTCTGATAAAGGGAGAGAAGAAGCAAAGAAAGCGGGCCTGGTGTTAAAAAAGGAAGGGTTTGTTTTTGATGCGGCGTTCACTTCCGTCCTCAAACGGGCAATTAAGACTTTATGGATCGCCCTTGAAGAGTTAGACCTTATGTGGATACCGGTCAGTAATTCATGGCGTTTGAATGAGCGCCATTATGGCGCGCTGCAGGGGTTGAATAAGTCCGAGACGGCAGCTCAATACGGCGAAGACCAGGTTTTGATCTGGAGGAGAAGTTATGATATTCAGCCTCCGGCTTTAGAAAAAACTGATCCGCGTTATCCCGGCAGCGACCCGCGGTATGCCGGTATGGATAAGAAAGACGTTCCCTGTACCGAATGTCTGAAAGATACGGTTGCGCGCTTCCTGCCCTATTGGCATGAAACAATAGCGCCTGCCATAAGATCAGGGAAAAAGATCATTATCGCCGCCCATGGCAATAGTTTGCGGGCGTTAGTAAAATACCTCGATAATGTCTCTGAAGAAGAGATCATAAAATTGAATATCCCCACAGGCATCCCTCTGGTCTATGAGCTTACTGATGATCTCAAACCGGTCAAGCATTATTATTTGGGCGACCCTGAAGAGATCAAAAAGGCCATGGAGAGCGTTGCCGGCCAGGGAAAAGCCAAGAAATAATCGATGGAAATTACGATCACCCGCAGCCGCAGGCGCAGGCGTACGGTCAGCGCCCGCCTTGTCAATGATACCCTGTTTGTTTATGCCCCGGCACTTATGTCTGAACCTGCCCTGACGAAAGCTATTGATAATTTTAAGGCCCGCTTTCAACGTAAGAAAATTAAAGATGAATTAAACAGGAAAACATGCCTTTTAGAAGTCGCTCGGTTACTGAATGAGAAATATTTCGATAGCAAGTTAAAAATCAATAAGATCGAATATGTTACCAATCAAAGCGCTAAATTCGGCTGCTGCGATTACAGAAGCGGCAATATACGCATTTCGCATAAGCTCAGCGCAATGCCTCCTTGGGTAAGGGATTATGTGGTCTTTCATGAAATGGCGCATTTGCTGGAGCCGCACCATAAAAAACCGTTTTGGGACATTGTATCGCGCTATCCATTAGCTGAGCGTGCCCGCGGTTATTTGATGGCTGTCGGGATGGAAAGCCAGGATTGCCAAGAAGATGAGGCAGGAGAACAGCAGTTGTCATTCTAAATATTGATAGTCGTAGTGCGAAGCCCTCCGAAGCAACACCGAAGTTTTACTTTTCGATTTGCGCAGGAGGGTAAACTTTTTCCCGGGTTTTGGCGTCTAATCTGTAGGGGAGAAAAAAGGAGGCAGGTATGGATAAGCGGGTCAGTGTAGTGGTTTTGGCGGTTTTGTTAAGTGTGCCGGTGTTTGTTTTCGCAGGCCAGGGAGGGGGCGCTCAAGGCTCGGGGTTCCGCCATCAGCAAAAAGAAAAAGTGCAGGCGCATCATGAGGAGCAAAAAGCGGAAAATAAGCAATTTCATGAAAGCCTCAAAGGTAAAACTCCTGAAGAAAAAGTATCCGCGATCACCGCGCACCGGCAAGAGCAATATGGCGAAAATAAAGAGTTTCGCCAGAAGATCCACGATGAGAATGCGGCATACTTAAAGGAGAAATTGGCTAATAATACTAAATTATCCGATGCTCAAAAGAGCGAATTAACAAGCTTTATGGAAAGCCAGTACCAGGAGAATGTTTCTTTTCGCGGTACGCAGCATACCGAGGATGTGGCTTATTTTCAGAAGATCGCTGGTGACGCGACTATGACGCAGGAGCAAAAAAAACAGGCTTTGAAGAGCTATTTTTCCGCGCAAAAAGAAGAAACTAAGAAGCACAGGGAAAGCCAGCGGGTGGAAAATAAAAGTGAACGTGAGAAGATCCGTTCCGAGGTTCAAGCGCAAGCGGCTCCTTCCGGGAATTAAGTACGGTAGCAATATCTCTGAAAGAAAAGGGCGGGAATTATCCTGCCCTTTTTTTATTGCCTGAGAAAATAGCTTTTCCTTGCAAATATCTGTCTTTATGATATTTTCATACTATGGATACAACCCCCTATTATTCACAACTGCAGGAGGAGATCGTGATTATATTGCGTAAATATATTCACGATAAGGATAGTATTATTCTGGCGACCGCGCAGGGTATCATTGATAATGAAGCCCGCGCGTGGTACCCGCAGATATTGAAAGAATTAATTAATCTTGATTTCAGCCCCCCTGAAGCAAAAGACGTGTTTTATAGGATCCTGAGCCATCGTAATGGGCTTTGTCATGATCTCAAGCGTAATGTTACCTTGACCTTAGCCGCGCTTGATTATTTTACCTTTGTGGAAAACCGGCTTACCTGTCCGATCATCATTGAAGCGGAAAAAAAGAACGAGCTCTTAGGGTTAAGTACGCATGATGAACTTACTTCTGTACTTAACCGCAGGTCATATACTGAGGTGATCGCCAGAGAATCTGAACGGGCGCTACGCTATAATCAGGTGTTTTCCCTGGTGGTTATCGATATCGATCATTTTAAAGAATATAATGACACCTATGGCCACGCGCAGGGAGATGTCGCCCTCAAACGGATCGCTGAGGCCTTGAGCGGTAATATCCGTAATTGCGATTACGTTTTCCGTTACGGAGGAGAAGAATTTGTTGTCATCCTGACCAATACTTCCACAAAAAAAGCGTTCCTGGTCATTGAGAAATTGCGCAAGATCATTAAAGGCCTTACGTTCAAGCGTCAAATCACGGTTAGCGCGGGGGCAAGTTGTTTCCCTGCAGATGCCCGTAACATCGAAGAATGTTTTTCAAAAGCCGACGGCAGCCTGTATCAAGCTAAGCAAGAAGGCAGGGACAAAACGTGTGTTTATTATGTGGAGAAAAGAAAAGCCATTGTCGTGTATAACCGATATGTGAAGCCTTTGCTTGCTCTGGTCAGGCGCAATCGGCTTATCGCGTTCTTGGGGGTACTGGTATTGTTGAGCCTCGCGGCGAATTCCTTATTTTGGTATTTCGAACGCGTGTATTCTCAAGGGAAATGGGTCCTCGTTTTTGAGGATAATTTTAACCGTAAGAAGATCGGCCCGAATTGGAATGTTTTTCGGGCTCACTCCTTAGCGCCTCCCCGGGAGGTTGATCGCGAATCCCGTATTTCGCCCTGGAAGATCAAGCATAACGAATTATGCGCGAAGAGTTATAAAGCCGCTTCATTCTTGGCTTATGCCGATGCGGTCCCGGGAGATATCCGCCTTGAATTTGACGCGCGCCCGGTATTTCCCGGCGTTAATAATATTGGAGCTTATATTTGCGGGGCAAACAGCGATAATGGGTATACCTGCAGATTGGCAGGCTGGAAGAATACTCAGACCGCTCTTACCCGCGCCAACGCAGTGGCGGCGGTGACTTCATCGTTCCAGTTGAAACATGAGAAAAAATATCATGTCGTCATTGAAAGGGTAGATGAAGAGGTGCGCTTGTCCGTTAACCATAGAAAAGTCCTTAATTTCAAGGATTATTTCCCTTTAGAAGGCCAAGGGCATAATTCTTTCGGGTTGAGTGTTTTTGACTCGCATGTGCATTTTGATAATCTCAAGGTATACCGCTTGAGTTTGCCTTTACGGGTTTCGCCTCTTTTAACGGCTAACAGCCTGTTTGAGAATAACTTGTTTGATCAGGCTATCAAGCAATATCAGGAGATCATTCGGGCGTTCCCCCGCCGGGAAATAGCTGTCCGCGCGTTGTATCAGGTGGCGCGCTGTTATATTTCGTTAGAAAATCTTCCTGAGGCAAAGGCTACTTTGTACCAGTTACTGGCAAATTATTCCAATCATCCGCTGGCTGCCCACGCGTTTATCACTATAGGTTTTATTTCTGAGAAAGAAGGAAATATCGATGCTGCTGAAGAGGTAGTCCGCGAGTGTAAGAGAAAAAATCCCTCGGGATCCGTTATTAATACCATTATCCTCAATTATTTGAAAGAAGTATACCAGCTCATAGAAACTAGTGAGTTGGAGAAGGTCAGATTAGCCGAGAGGAAGCTTTCGTTCTTGTGCGCTATGTTCCCTGTCCAATTCCCCGTCTATAAAAACGTCTATGATGCTCTTATCGGCCGGTATATGTTCTTAGATGAATATGAAGAGGCTCGGCGCATGCTTAAGCAATATAATAAGCTCCTGGGTTTACATGACAGCAGCGGGAAGAATACTTTTGATAATTCCCGGGCGCTCACTGAGGGAGAGCTGTTTGCCCTGCAGGGCAATTTTAAGATGGCATATGACGTTTGGTCGAGCATTGATAAAACCGCGGTTCATTATTGGGATGGGGTGTATCGTGGCGCTCTTGCGTCCTGGAGAATGGGTAAGTTCAAGGAGGCGGTCTTGGCTTTGCGCCGCCTGCCGCAGTCGGAACTTGAATACCGTTTTGTCCCCTTATATATTGCGTTGTTACAGGAATATCTTGGTGATGCGCAGGAGAGGAACAAACAGCTCAGTTCTGTTATTTTGTTCCCCGCGGATAAGGAACAGAAAGAAGTTAATGACACCTTGTCAAATCTTGTTGAGTTCTTCCGTGGCCATAAACTGGTAAAGGACCTGTTAGCTTTAGATTATTTCTATAATTTTCAATACGATATTTGGTTTCTTATCGGGGAGAAATGCTTTCTTGATAAGAAATGGAATGACGCGTATTTGGCGTATCAAAAATTTATGCAAGAGTCTTTACCCAGGAAAGGGATCACCTTTTTTTGTGTAAAGCAGCGGTTAAAGCAGCTTCTCGATCTGGGAATAGGTGGTATCAGTGAGGATATTGTTCCGAAAAAGCAGGGAATGGTTTCAGCAGAAGAGAATAAACCCGGTAACTATGAGTAAATATGAGTATATATAAGTAAGTCTAGGTAAGTAGTGGAGCATCTTTTATTTGAAAACTGTTTAAATATTATATTAATGTGATATAATTATTCTATGGCAGATAAATTTAAGAATATAATGGAGGATATCGCTCTTGACGTTCTTGATAAAACTTTAGGATCGCGTTATGACGTCTGCACCTGCCAGGAATGCGTCAATTCAATGTTGGCAAGTATTTTGTCTGAGCTCCCCGCCAAATATGTTTCTACCGATAAACAGGCTCTCAATACCATAATCGACCAGACCAGGATAGAGAAAGAGGCCGAGGTTGCCCGGGCGGTCTTGCGGGCCATTGATGTGGTCATGAAGCAGCCGCCGCACAAACTCAAAGACGATAAGAATCAGGCGTTCCAGTTGCTGCTGGATAAGATCTATGAGGACCGGGGGATGGATTTCAGGCACTACCATCAATCTATCTTGAAACGCCGGGTCGCGCTGCGGATGCAGGCTAATAAGATCGATTCTTTCTCCGATTACCTTATGTTTTTGATCAAACAGCCACAGGAATATGATAAGCTTTTCGCGGTCCTGTGTATCAATGTCTCTGAATTCTATCGGGACCCGGATGTCTGGAAGGCCGTGGAAGCATTGTTCCTCAAGGTCATTGAGCAGAAGAACAAAGAAAACAAGAAACTGGTCATTTGGTCGGCGGCGTGCGCTAATGGCGAGGAGCCGTATTCGATCGCGATCATGGTAAAAGAGCTGCTTAAGGCAACACAGATCAATATACCGGTTGAGATCTATGCCACTGATATAGACCCCAAGGCCCTGCGTATCTGCAAGGCCGCTGAATACGCGAAGCATTCCTTAAAAAATGTCAAACATGAATATTTGGGGCTTTATTTCACTTCCCAGAACGGGCTGTGGAAGCTCAAGCCGGAAATACAAGAGATGGTTTCTTTTAAGCAGCTTGATTTAATCGCTGCGGATTATGTTAGTGGGACTGATATTGTTTTCTGCCGTAATGTTTTTATTTATTTTTCCCGCAGCCTTCAGGACCAGCTCTTGATGAAATTCTACCGTTCTTTGAATACGGGAGGGTATTTGGTGCTGGGGAAAACGGAGACTATGTGGATCGAGGCGCAGGAGATATTCGGGGAAGTCGATTCTAAAACCCGGATCTATACTAAAAAAGCGCCTGATGCTATCTTTAAAACATGAAAGAATTTCTTGTCGGTTTATTGTTCCTGGGGGCAATTGCGCTTTTTATCGGGATCGTGGTCTTGCTTTTTCCCCTGCTTTTTGTTATGGCTTTTGCCCTGCGGATAGTTTTGTTCGTGTCCTTGCTTGTCCTGTTGATCTGGGGGGTAGGGAAGCTGGTTGTTTTTGTTTGGGAGAAATTATTGAAGTAACCCTTCGTTTGTTCCTGCCTGTGTGCTTATAATCAAATTAAATAGCGTGAGCAAAAGTATTTGTTTTGGTAGTTCGGTAAGGGTAAGGATTCTAGTTTGGTAGTTGGGTTGGGTAGTTGGTTTTAAAAGACTAACTACTTTACCTAACAACTAAACTAATATCCTAACCTTAACCAAACTACTTATTTTCTCAGGAATTGCTTCACGATAAGTTCCTGCGGTATTTCGATCGTGGTAGGCCTGCCGTGAGGGCAGATGAATGGGTCGCGACAGGCCAGCAGTTGCGCGCGCAGGTATTGGGCTTCTTCATTTTTCATTTCATGCCCTGCCATGACTGATTGCCTGCAGGCCCTGCGGGCCAGGCTATCCAGGTCAAAGGATTGGTTTTTCTCTCCTGATAATATCATGCGAAATGCTGTTTCCGGGTAATAGATGAGCTGCGGATGGCTGTGGATGGCGATATTTTCTTTGTCCCAGCGGGTCACTGAAAATCCGAGTTTTTCCACAGTGCTTTTTTGTTCTTCCCAGGTAAGCAGTTCCTGCGGAGTCAGCGTTATCAAAAGCGGTGAAAGCAGGTTTTGGATCTCCAGTTTCCCGCTGTTTATCTGCTGTATCAATCTTTCGTAGGTAATGCGTTCAAAAGCCGCATGCTGGTCGATTATGACTAAAGTATTCTTTGTTTCAAAGAGGCAATAGGTCTTCAGGAACGTCCCGATAAAGCGGGCGAGTTTTAGTTTTTCCGCTAAAACAGGCTTCTCAGAGGCAAGTATCGTTTTCTCCGCGAAAAATAGTTCGCCTTTTTCTTGAGAGAGGATATACTGCTGCGGCAGTGAGCGGCTCCCTGGTGTTTCTTCCTGTATTTGAGGCGGCTGATGAGTGCCTTCTTTTGAGTGAGGTGCCCTTTGGAGGAAAGGGAGCGTGTTGACTTCTTTCGGATTGCCCGCGGTCATGAGCGTGCGTTCGCAGAATATACGTAAGAGGGAAATAACGGGTTGTTCGTCTTTGATCTTTACTTCCCTTTTCGCCGGATGGACATTGACATCGAGGTTCTCCGGCGGGAGTTTCAAGGATACCATGAAGAACGGGTGTGTGCCTTCGGTAAAGACCATGCGGTAGACCTGGTTAAGGTGAAAATTTAAGGTCCGGCTTTGGATAGGCCGGTCATTTATGAAAATGTATTGGGATTCTTTATTGACCCGCGGTATATTCATATTTCCTAAAATAAGCTGTACCGAGGTGTTTGCTTGAGGGAAGTCTTTGCGCGCTTCAATAAGATGCTTTTCCGGAAGGTTCAAGGTGGCGCTTACCCTGGTGAGCGCTGATTTTTCGGGGTAAAGGTCAATAAGCTTCTTTTCGTTATGCGCCAATAAAAATCTTTTTTCCGGGTAAAGCAGGCAATAGGGAAGGAATACATTCAGGATCTGTTTTAGTTCTGTGGTATCCGATTTGAGGAATTTCCTGCGCGCGGGAGTGTTAAAGAAAAGCTCCCGGACCTCAATGTCAGTGCCTTGCGGGAGATTGACCGGTTTGAGCGATATCTTATTGTTGCCTCTGACATGGATCTCCCATCCGTTTGCCTCGCCCGCGGCTTTGCTGCGTACGGTTACGTCGGAAATTGCCGCGATGCTGTAGAGGGCCTCTCCCCTGAATCCGAGGGTGTTGATGCGGTAAAGGTCATCGGGTGAATTTATTTTACTGGTTGAATGCCGCAGGAAAACATGTTCTATGTCATCGGCTTGGATCCCGCTGCCGTTATCCTTGAGCCTGATCAATGTCCTGCCGGCATCTTTGAGGGTCAATTCGATGCTTGAGGCTCCGGCGTCAAGTGAGTTTTCCAGGAGTTCTTTGACTACGGATGAGGGCCGTTCGATAACTTCCCCGGCGGCGATCTTACTGATGATTTCTGCGGGTAAAAGGTGGATTTTAGCCATTACGTTCTATTGACCTCTTGAACTCATGGAGTTTATTGAGCGCCTCGATCGGTGTCAGTGAATTTATATCCAGGCGTATTATTTCCTGTTTTATCGATTCAAGGTTTTTGTCTTTCATTTCTTCAAAAAGAGGGATCTGTATGTCAATTGCAGGGGGGGTGCTGATCCTGTCCTTGAGGTCGCTGTGGAGCTCCAGTTCCCTTAAAATATGTTTTGAGCGCTGGATCACTTCCGCCGGGATCCCCGCGAGTTTGGCGACATAGATCCCATAGCTGTCGTCGCTTCCCCCGGGGATTATTTTATGCAGGAATATGACCTCATCATTCCATTCTTTGACTTCGACATTATAATTCTTTATCCCCTGAAAATCTTCGGCGAGAGTGGTGAGTTCATGGAAGTGTGTCGCGAAGAGGCAGCGTGTTTTATTTTTTTGCAGGTATTCCGCGACTGCCCAGGCAAGGCTCAGGCCGTCAGAGGTGCTTGTTCCCCTGCCGATCTCATCCAGGATGACCAGGCTTCTCTCAGAGAGGTTGTTCAATATTTCCGCGGTCTCACTCATTTCGACCATAAAGGTGCTTTGCCCTTTACTGATATCGTCATGAGCGCCGATACGCGTGAATATTTTATCGACGCAGCCGATTTGGGCAGTTGTGGCGGGAATAAAGCTTCCGGATTGCGCCAGGATCACCAGGATCGCCGTCTGCCGTATATACGTCGATTTTCCCGCCATGTTCGGGCCGGTGATGATGAGTAAATGGTTTTCCTCGCGGTCTAAGAGCGTATCGTTGGGAATGAAAGGTTCATGCGCGAATTGTTCGACCACCGGATGCCTGCCGTCTTTGATGATGATCTCCGTGTCCAGGCTGACCTGCGGCCTGCAGTAGCCGGCTCTTTTGGCCAGCTCGTTAAACGAATAAAGGCTGTCGATGACCGCAATGCTGTTGGTTAAAAGATGCAGAGCGGAAGATTCATCGAGTATTTCTTTTTGAATGTTTTGTAAAACACCGGCTTCGATCTTAAGGATATTTTCTTCGGCGTTGAGCATTTTTTCTTCAAATTCTTTTAAGGCGGGGGTAATGAAGCGTTCCGCGTTCACTAAAGTCTGTTTGCGGATATAATCCGCGGGGGCCAGGGAGAGGTTGGCTTTACTGATCTCGATATAGTAGCCGAAAACCTGGTTATAGCCGATCTTAAGCGAGTTGATCTTGCTGCGTTTTATTTCTTCCGCCTGCAGGTTCTTAAGCCAGAGTCTCCCGTTTTCCTGAATGTCGCGCAGCTCGTCGAGCTCCGCGTGGAACCCCTGGCGGATTATTTTTCCTTCCGGGTGGCTAAGCGGCACGTCGGGATTGAGCGCCTGGCTGAGCAATTTTCGTAAACGAGAGAGGTCCTCGATCTGGAAAAGCCTGTTTTCCGCGAAGAGCGAGGAAGCCGCTTTCTTGATATCGGGGACGCGTTCGAGGGTGAATTGCAAGGCCAGGAGGTCTTTAAAACCGGCATAGCCGCAGCTGATGCGTGATATGCATTTCTCAATATCGGGGATGTTGCGTAACAGCCGGCCGAGTTCCTGCGCGGCTGTGGGGCTGTCTTTAAGCAGGGAGACCGCTTGCTGGCGTTCCTGTATCGACTGGGGAGTCTTAAGGGGTTGATATATCCAGCTTTTGAGCTTTCTTTTTCCCATCGACGTCAGGGTATGGTCGATAGAGGTAAACAAAGATTCAAGCTCCAGCCCGTAACAGGCGCTGGGTGATATGAAAACATAATCGCTGTCTGTGTGTAAAGATATTTTGTCGATATGGCGCATCGGCTGGCGGTTTATTTGTTTTAAATATTCAAGGAGCGCTCCCGCTGCGGCAATAGCTTCTTTCATGCCGTCAATGCCAAAACCGCAGAGGTTGTGAACGTGAAAATGTTCAGTAAGCGATTTTTCAGCTAATTCAGGGTTAAAACACCAGTCTTCGTAAGGAGTGAATGTGATATTCCTTCCCCGCAGCAAGGGATGATTAAAAATTGATTTTATGGCGTCTTGCTGGCTTACGGGAAAAACGCATTCATAAACCGCCAGTTTCGCGATGACCTCGAGAGCTTTGTTCTGGTCGCTGTATTCATTGGTTTGGATCGTGCCGCTTGCCGTATCAGTAAAGGCGATCCCGATTTTTTTGTTATTTATATTGACGCATAAAAGGCAGCGTACGGCATAGCCGCTATCGTCTATGAATGTCCCCGCGGTAATGACGCGGATGACTTCCCTTTTGACAATGCCTTTTGCCAGGGCGGGGTCTTCAACCTGTTCGCAAATCCCTACTTTAAGCCCTGCTTTAATGAGTTTTGCGATATAGGTGTCAGCCGCGTGGTAGGGGATGCCGCACATAGGGACTTTTGCTGAATAAAGGGTCCCGCGGGATGTCAGCACCAGCCCCAGGAGGCTTGAGGCCTGACGGGCGTCTTCGTAAAACATCTCGTAAAAATCACCCAAACGGTAAAAGAGGATACAGTCCTGGTGTTTAGATTTGATCTCCTGATACTGTTTGAGCATGGGGGTTAATTGTTGTTCCATAGTTCATATATATAGCATAAAATCGGAGAATAGTAAATATTCGGTTATCGGTTATCGGTTATCGGTGATCGGTGAGTGGATAACTCATCAATCGAAAAAAACATGTATTAAATCATCCTTTTTGCTATAATAATACTCTATATAACCAAACGAAATTAACGACAATAACGACAATAACGATAATAACGATAATAACGATTACGGAGGTTTTTAAAATGGCAAATTTTTCATTCGATATAGTTTCCGAAGTCGATCTGCAGGAGGTTGATAACGGGGTAAATCAGGCGATCAAAGAATTAAGCCAGCGTTATGATTTCAAAGGCAGCAAAGCATCCATTGCCTTTGACCGCAAGGAAAAAAAGATCACCCTGGTCGCGGATGATGATTTTAAGCTGCGCAGCCT
>CAZPNW010000021.1:0-7713 GCA_964588175.1 uncultured Planctomycetales bacterium | reverse complement strand
GTTAGGTGATGGACAGGGGATCCAGTTCATCGGATCGGCATTGGATATCCATAACGATGAGTTGAACAAATATGGGACAGCCAAGGTTAACGAGAATGACTTGACCTATGGGAAGAGCTTAATAGGGTTTGTGGAGAAAGCACCCTTTGAGGGGAGATTGCAGAAGTTCTGGCCGGCAGCCTTGCCTGAGGGGTTGCGAGAGATCAGTAAAGATGACCCGGACAGGGAAATCAAAGAAAAGGAATTGAAGAAAGCAGCCGAAGATATCCGCGGCGTTCTCGAGGAAGATATGGCTTCTGCGCTGGTCAGCAGGGTGATGCAGATCCCGACGAACTGGGCGGATTACTTTATCAGGAGAGAAGCGTTAGAGGATATCCGTGCGAAGTATAAGGAAGCGACAGGCGTGAAAGGGGCGAGGTATATTCATTTGGTGTATGGGTTGGATACGGCAGGGGATTTATTTGAGGCGGCAACCACAGCCAAAGAAGTGTATGTTAGTAAGAAAGCCGCGAAATGGGGTAAAGAAGACGCTGCAACGGTCTGGGATATCGCGCAGGGGTTGATGGAAAAGCACGGGTTTGGGTTTGTGAATACCGGGGCCAAGGCGATATTCGCGGATACAGGTGCGAATACGACGTATGTGGAAAAATGCCGGCAGTTGGTCAAAGACGATGAGCATGCGGGAGCGTTACGTGCGTTGTTGGATGTGCCGGCGCCTGCGAGAGAAGGCAGGTTTAAGGGGAGTATCGTAGATGAGCGGGCGTATATAGGGGAAGGAGTAGAGTTAGAGGAAGGTGTGGTGGTCTTGGGTCCGAGTGTGATCAAGAGCGGGAAGTTGATGAAGGGGTCGGTAGTGATCCATTCGTACGCTGATGAGTTATACGCGGAAGAGGGGTCACTGACGTATGTGTTGAACTCGCATAACGAGAAGGTGTATGTAGCTAAAGGGAACATGGCGACGGATGTGTTTATCAAGCGGGAATGTTACCTGGATGTGGCGCATAAGGTGGGAGAGGCGCAGACATATAACATGATCACGACAGAACGTGATTATACGAAACGGCGTGTATTAGGCAGGGCGTGGGTCGAGAATGGGACAGTGCGCTTGCCGTTTGACCATTTGACAGGGGAAGTGATCAAAGGGGGCAAGGCGATATTATTGAGCGGGAGTGTCAGGGTGAATGTGCCTTTAGATATAGATTCGAATGGCGAGTTGAATGTGTACCGGTTGAAGATGATCAAAGCAGGAGAAGAAGCGGTGGTGTTCGGGAAGGTGTTCACTGTTGGGGGCAAGGTCAAGGACAGGAGCTTGTTGCGCGGGTATGATGTATTGGTGGATAAGAGGCATGAATTTGAGGAAGTATTGAATAAGGTCAAAGAAGTGAAGGTGAATAAAGAGGGGGCTTTTGTCATAGAAGATGTGGAGCTGGGAAGTGGGGACGTGGTGAAGGTAGAAGTAGATAAGAAGGTAAGAAAGACCAGCCACAATTTGTGGGGATTCAGGATGTGGCCGCGGAAGAGTAATTATGAGAACCAGCCGTTGGCGCCGTCAGAGGAAGGTGACCAGCAGAAGTTAAGTTATGAAGCGATGTCGAAGTACACGGACAAGGCGCGGGTCAAGGCGTTCCTGACGCAGGAGCTGCCAGAAGCAGCGAAAAAAGCGCGTGAGAGCAGCAGTCCGGTTAAAGAAAAGTCACCAGTCGCAGGTCGCATGTTACAGGATCTTGGGTGTTTGGTCGGCTCACGCAGCTCAACTTCCCCCTTACGCGCGATAGGACAAGCGATCCAAACAGTGATTAAAGACAGCGCTTTTAAGAATTCTGAAGAGCTGAGGGAATATTTGAATAACGTCGGCATTGCCCGGGTATTAATCGATGGAGAAGCTCATGAAAAGATGAACGATAATCCTTCCCTGCGCGAACATCTCAAAGATATCGCCGCAAAGATTTCGTTAAGCAAACCCGGGACGATGTATTTCAGCGTTTTTGAAGCCGCCGTGATAAGAGAACAGGGATTATCCACATATTTAGCCTCACAAGAAGACGGCAGAAAAATACTTATTATCACGGGAAGAGAGCAATACAAAAAGATCTTCGCGGCACTCACCGATACCAAGATAGCGATCATCAGTACTGAGGGCTTTGAATTCCACTATGGCGGCGTGGGAACATATATACAGACGCTCGTTCCTTATTTAAGCGAATACGGCCAGGTTTTGGTATTAGGATGGTCGGCTGATGAAAAATATTGGGGCCGTGAATTGAGTTTAGGGGAATACCTGGTAGAAAAAGGTAAAGCTCCTGGATCAGCGAAGAATGATTTTTCACAGGTCCGGCTGTATTTCGCGCCCAAAACAAAGGTGAGCGGTTATGAGACAGTGCCGCAGGCATTAGCATTGTCGGAACAGATGGTCAGGCATTTATCAGAAGCGCATCCTGATGTTGACCTGGTGTATATCCAGGTCTGGTATAACGGCGGGGCGGTACCCTTATTGAAGAAATTATTGCCGAATGCCGCGATCGCGGTGATGTTCCATAGTATCCAGCCGGGCAAGTATTGGAAGTCAGGCGATTTTAGCTCCGGATACGGCAGGGAATTCGGTGTCTACGGGCAATGGCAGGCTAATAAATTTGAGTCGATGTACGCGCTGCTCTCTGACCGGATCGTCGCGATGACTGAAGGTAACGGGGCTGAAGCGGTCCAGTTCTACAACGAGGGCAGCGTCAAGATAAACCCGGACCACTTCTCCTGGCTGGCAGGAAATGAAGCCGAAGGATTGCTTGAGGAATTAGCGGCTCAAGGATATATCCAGAAAGAATTCAACGCGGAAGGCAAGTTCAGCAGGGCATTATTGACTGAAAAGTTCGAAGCAGTCCGCCGGGCATACGTTGTATGGTATCAGGGATTGTTCGAAGAACTCGCTGCCGCCGGATACGCCTATAGCCCTGAGTACGCCAAAGAATACGGGATATGGTTAATAACGCCGAAAGCAAAAGAGGACCATGAAGGCTTTAACGTTATCAAACAGGCTTTTGAAGCAGCCTATCCCGCGCCGTCATTAGGGTTAAGCCCGAAATACGCCGCATATGAAGAAGGGGTTTTATTGTTAAATGATTATCCCCGCTCTTCCGGTTTAGATAAGAAAATGACGACGGTATATCACGGTATCCCTGCCGAGGAGCAGGATATCCCGGAATTAAACAGGGAAAGGTCGTTTGAGGTATTAAACGCCTATCTTGAGAAACACCTTGAGTCCAACAAAGATAAATTCGAAGCCTTAAAGGAAAAGCTGGTTGAAGCCAAAGAAGGAAAACGCAAGCTCATCAGTTACGTCGGCAGACTGTCCGGGCAAAAAGGGTTACAGGTATTATTTGACTCATTGAGCTTTTTGGATGCGGGCAAATACCTGTTAGTCCTGGTGGCAAGTAATCCTGATAGTGAAGAGATGAAGATCCTGGCCGAGAAAGAGATCCCCCGCCATCCCAATATCCTCTGGATCAATGAGCATGTTAAGGTCTTAAGCGATGTTGAAGCTATCCGTACCGTTTCTGACGTAGGGCTGGTGCCTTCCACGAACGAGCCGTTCGGTTTGGTGATCCTTGAGTTTTTCAGGTCGCGCGTGCCGGTTGTCGCCTTGAAGAATTCCGGCGGCCCGGATTCATTGATGAAAGATATCCGTAAGTTTCCCTTAACAGAAGCCAATGGCGTTTTAGCGGATGACCAGACGCCGCATGCCCTGGCAGGAGCAATCACGAATCTTTTAGCATTATCACCGGAGGAAATTGCGGTATTAAAACAAGCCGCGTTCAATGATTTTATACAGCATTATACCTTAAGGATCCATACTGTCCCCAATACCTATACCTTGTTTGAAGGATTGGTGCTACAAAAGCGGGGCTCAAGTGCTCTTCAGCGCGTCAGAATGACCTTCGCTGAGTTGCAGGAAAAGCTCTTACGCGGAGAAGCGGGTTATTATACTACTGCCAAAACCATTCCTTTTGAGACAAATGTAACGAATCAGAAGTTCTGCGCTGAATTCGCGCGCAAGCTGCACGAATATTGGCATTTGATGGGGGCTCCCGCGCCATTTACTATTGTAGAAATGGGTGCCGGAACAGGCGTTCTTATGGAGAACCTTTTTAATTCATTCAGGAATTATCCCGAATTTTATAAGGCTCTTACCTATATTATTGTCGAGTTTGGCCCTGAGTTGATCAAGAAGATCGAAGAGAAAGTCAGTCGGAATATTCTTTTACAGGAGAAAACTCATATTATCCGTGCTTCTGCCATGGACTTACCTTTTAAGCGTGAGTCGGTCACCGGCATATTCATTTCCAATGAATTGCCTGATACTTTCCCGGTGCATAGGGTCATAACCAGGAATGGAGAATTAAAAGAGATTTACGCGGATTATACTTCCGGAACTTACCGGAAAATAGAAGATATCCCTTCTCGTCAGGAGCTCGTGGATTATTTTGACGGCCGCCTGCCTCCTGAGGGAAGCGAGTTCGCGGTCAATCTTTTGATGCGTGAATGGAATAAAGGAATATATAGCGTCTTGAAAAATGGTTTTGTCATCACCATAGATTACGGTGAAACGGTCAGGGAGCTGTTATATCAGCGTCCCGGGGTTGCCAGCGTGTATCGGTATTCATTGAGCGCTTCCATTGATTCGATCTTAGCCAGTAGGGATCCGGGGACAGCTCTTGATATTACTTCTTACGTTGATTTCGCGGCGTTAAAAGCTTATGGTGAAGAAATAGGTTTTAATACCGATGCCATGAGTTTAGTCCATAGTTGGCTGGGGGTCAATGACCTTTCGGTCTATTCCTGCGTGTTAGCGCAATCAAAGGGTGTGCGTGCCGCTTCTCCTGTGGAGCTTAAAAACGGCGCTGAAATAACGCTTTTTGACGGTAAAGCCCAAAGGAAATATCAGCTTTTGTATAAAGAATGGCATGCCGCCGGCGCCTTATGGTTAGCGCAGGAAGATGGAAATTTCGGTACGCAGTTAATTCTAGAAACATCTAATCCTCCTGCCCAGATAGAGTATAACGATAATTTTATGGGCAGAATGATCTTTTCTATAAATTTCTTCGATCAACAGGAAAAGCTTGCGGTATATTCCGATTATAGATTTTTTGAAGATTTGGAAACTGAGAGGATCAATAGAGAAGGTATCGGCCTGGTATTACGGAATATCGGCTATAAGGGGTTAGCGCAAGTTTTGGATGATCCTGATACCGCTACTTTGAATTCTCCTTTTAATGTAAGCTCTGTAACGAAGAATTATAACTGGGCGAGAGATGCGCATTTCCCTGGTTCTCCTGAAAAAGTAGTTCCCTATGGCCATTATGTCCTGGTTATTTTCCCCAGTGCCCGGATCAAATTTATTCCTACCATAAGGACCGGCACGGTATCCGACCCTTATTTTGCGGGCCTGGATACCCAGGAATACTATACTTCTGACCCTATTTCTTATCAGGAGAGCCTGTTGATCAAAAATAAAGAAGAATATGTCCTCTTAGTGAAACAAAATGTAACTTCAAGAAAAGAGGCATTAGCTGTTTTAGGCAGGACAGCGGCCGAACAGCGTTTATGGGAAGAAGAAGTTTTAGAAGAATCGAAGGGGATCCTCGCCCGCTATGGCGTTCCCGCTGACAAATCGCGCGGCAGCTCGCCGGTTGTCGACGATGAGCGTGGTGAAAAGATACGCACAGGCGCGAATTCGATTTTAGCAGGCATAAAAGATGGTGCATTCTCGAGGGTTATCGATAGAAATGGGATCCTTCCCTCGTCGAGTTATCCACAGAGTATTGCACAGCTTCATAAATCCCCTCGGAGTAGCTCTGCCCTTAAGAAAACTTTTGTTTTCGCTGCTTTTGAAATGGCGCCGTTCTTGAAAGTCGGCGGTTTAGCCGACGCGGTCAATGGCCTCAGCAAAGCTGTCGCGGCAGAGGGCCATGAAGTATTCGTCTTCATCCCTCTTGATGAAAGGATCAGGCTTAATGAATTTAATATCCGGTCAGGGGGGGTAGATTTAGATGGTTCAACGCTTTATTTTACTCAGATCGACAATGTTAAAGTTTATTTCGTAGAGAACAGGCAGTATCCGGTTATTTACGGCTTGGAAGAGATCTACAATTTGAATATGGCCGTGTCATTCTCGCAAGCAGTATTAGGCGCGCTTAAGGCGCTGGATATTAAACCGGATGTCATTTACTCTAATGATTGGCAAACAGCCCTGATCCCGGTATATTTAAAGACTAAATTCAAGAATGATTTTCCCGAAGCTCTTTCTGTCCTGATGGCGCATAATACCGGATACGGCTATCAGGGAGATTACGCGGCAACGGAATTTTATCGTACCGGATTAGAGAGTAGCTTGTTTGTCCCGGGATGCCTGGAATTCTTCGGCAGGATGAATATCCTGAAGGCCGGGCTGCTTTACGCCAACAAAGTGATCACGGTAAGCCCTGGTTACGCCGAAGAGATCCAAACACCTCAGTTTGGGGCAGGGCTAGAAGGGGTCTTTGCTTATTTAGCCATCCAGAAAAGATTATTTGGGATCCTCAATGGTATTGATTACTCGCTCTGGGATCCTTCCCGCGACCAGTGCCTGGTTTATAATTACGATGTAGATTCTCTTGCGCGGAAATATTTAAATAAAACAGCTTTGCAGCAAGAGATGTCGTTAACTATTGATCCGCAAGCCGCGATGGGTGTTATCGTCAGCAGGCTTACCGAACAAAAGGGTATAAAATTAGTCGTAGAGGCCGCTGACAGGTTGGTAAATTCTTTAGGCATGCAGCTTGTGGTATTAGGTGACGGGCGGGATGCGTCGTTACAATATCAGCTTACCTCATTAGCAAAGAAATATCCTCATGCCGTCAGTGTAAATATCCGTATGGATGAACCGTTGTCCCGAAGGCTGTATGCCGCCGGAACTTTATTGATCATGCCTTCGCAGTGGGAACCCTGCGGTTTGGCGGAAATGATCGCTCAGCGATACGGTACTTTACCGCTGGTCAGGGCAGTCGGCGGCTTAAAGAACGCGGTGATAGATGGGGCAGGGGATCCCGCGCGGGGCAATGGCTTTGTATTCAATGAATTTAACAGTGACGCCCTTTTTGCGGCGCTTGAATCAGAAGTCAACATGTACCGGCAAGACCGGGAGTCTTTTGACCGTTTAATTATGAACGCGATGTTGACGGATAATTCCTGGTCAAACCGGGTGCATCGGCACCTTGCGGTTTGCGGGGCGGCTTCACCTATAAGAGAACAATTTGATCCCGGCGCATTGATGACCACGCGTAGTCAGACGCGGTCGAGCAGCAGCCCGGTGGCCGGGGAAGCAGAGGAGAGCGCGTATTACGGGATCAATAAGCAGAAGGAGCTGGTAGCGAGGGCATTAGATAGGTCGGTAGCGCTCAAGGAGCGGTATTACGACGTGGTGTTCCTGGTGGTAGATGAATATTCGTATCCAGAGACGCAGGAGATGGTGCGCCAGATGCGAGGGAAAGTTATCCCTGAGGACGCGGTGATCAAGATCGTGGTCCAGCCGACGGATGGGAAGTATAAGATCGGGGGTAACTGGTCAGCGATCGTGAATATCGTGTTGCATGATCTATATGAGAGCCATCCGTACGCGGCGGACTATTGGCAGAACATCGAGAGCGGAGAGTGGAGTAATATGGCGGCGATCTTAAGCGCGGG
>CAZPNW010000020.1:0-16965 GCA_964588175.1 uncultured Planctomycetales bacterium | reverse complement strand
ATCCCAAGTCTCCACATCCGCATCTTTCGGCAGGATACCCTCATCTTGCAGCTTTAGTGTTTCAGCAAAGAATTTATTCAAGGATCTCTCCTCCGGAACACTTTCAAGCCTGGCTTTGATCACTTCATATGCTACCGATCGCCTCAAAACATTCAGCACCGCACTTTGTCTTTCTTGAACATTTAATTTTGCTTTTTCATTTTCTTTATCCATTGCGATTATTTTCTGTACGAGTGTTTTCTGATTTTCAGCTGTTACTAACTCATATGCGACCGCCTCTAAGATGTTCTTATCAAGAGCGTAATGCGGGCCGTCACCATAACCATCCGCATCCCAATCATCAAGTGCGGTATAATAAAGCATTCTCTTCTCATCTAAAAACCCGGCCACAGATGCGTAATACGCGAACCTCTTGAGTTGATCGATCCCTTCCCTTGCCTGAGGCTTTTGGGCTAAACGCATAAACATTGTTTCTAACTGTTCCTTATTAAACCCATACTCTTTTTCGAATGTCCGATACTCCCGAAAGAACCTCATCCTCAGCCAGTAATACGAAAGGGTTTGCCCAAGAGAACTTAAGAATGATTGTTTTTCTTGTTTTACGGAAAGAGGAGAACTCGAATCATTATCACCGCTTGGTTCAGAAGCTTCCGAGATGCTTGTTTCTTCTGTTTCATGAACAGACGATTGAGGCTCATCCTCAGGGCTATCGAACCCAAAACCTCCGGGGGCAGAAGAAATACCGCTCTCCGTGATCGTCTCGTTATCTTGGCCGAACAACGTATACACCACAAGCCCTGCCAATACGTAATCGCCTAACCCCCAACTATCATCGATAACGCGGGAGCCGCCTTCATCGCTGTAGTAATATTTCCTTCTGCTTTTTTCTACGATGCCAAATGCAAAGAATTCTTTTTTATACTCCCCCCATTTAACTTCGATATCTTGTATCACGGCCCATTTTCTAAGCGCTTCAACAAAGTTCTCAATATCCGGTTTTGCTCCTTCTATCACGAATTTTACCGCTTTTTTATGCGGGATCAAACCTGCGACACCCGCAATGTTATGCAACGGGGCAAGCGGCAACACAAATTGTTTATATTCGCTCCATGCACCTTCCGCGTACACGGTAATTTCTGCTCTGGACGGCTCTCCGCGCTCCTTTATTTTCGCCTCGTACGCGGTAAGTCTTTTTTCTCGTTCTTCCAGAGTCTTTTGACGCTTGATTCCCTCTCTCTCATGAAGCCACACCATGAAAAGGTCATACCCCACTGCTTTATTTCTTTTAAGTGCATATGCAATCCGGTTACTTTCCTTATCAACTAATGATCTTAAAACTGCCATCGGAGCTTTCTCATTATAAGCTACTGCCATCAGGACTTCTTCATCCGCATCTTTTGCCAACATACTCATGACTTCCGGATGAGTATAATACTGATACGCCAAATCTGTCTTAAGACTTACACTTCCTTCCCTGACAATCTTTTCTT
The DNA here is from genome assembly GCA_964588175.1 of uncultured Planctomycetales bacterium. Classification (GTDB taxonomy): domain Bacteria; phylum Omnitrophota; class Gorgyraeia; order Gygaellales; family Profunditerraquicolaceae; genus JBAZTA01. Next base: position 15,475 of record CAZPNW010000020.1, on the reverse strand, counting down.
GGATATCTCTGGGAAGGCCTGATTTGTTACCTATGAGGGATTCTTTGATCTTACTGTCCCCTCTTTCAAAAATTGTCCGCTTAAGTTGGTCGGTGAGATACAAATCCCTGGTTGCGTAGCGTAATAATACGCCATCCCTGCTTTCCACTGCTTCAGTAAGCATCCGCTGATACAGAGGTTCTCCGATCTGTTCATACGCAACCTTTTGGAAAGACGGATCACTATACTTTGACGTAATCCTGCTTAATACGAAAAATGTCTTCCAACTTTCCCCTCTTTCGATCCAACGTCTGAATAAGGCTCCAATTTCCGGTTTCCTTATCTTAGGCAATAAAACGTCGGAGACTTTCAATACCAGATTTTCATCTATTTCATCCAGACGGTCAATTTTCATCAAATTCCTGGCAGTGAACGGGCGATTATACCCAGCAAAGCCAAATGCTTCTTTCCAGGTAAGCTTATCGGCAGATACCTGCGCGTTAATCGGCGAAGCGGAAGGAAGGTTCTTTTTCTCTTGAGCTTCCAGCCGCACCGGAGAACCCGCAGAATTATCATTAACAGCATAAGCGCCGCCTAAAGGATCATTTCCCTGTCCTTCACGCCCGCTGATCTCAACCTGACCTTTGGTTACCAATATTTTCGGCAGCTCTACATGAGGAGAAGAAAATGTCCCAATCGGGCTTGCTGCTGTCAGAGTATTTGGCAATGATTCTTGCAATGCAATACCTCCGGAGAAATACGTCCTGATCACCTGGCCGGTAGGGGTATCCACCTGTTTTGCGATATTATACTCACCGTCTTGAAACGACTTTTGATACGCCTGAAAGTATGTGGATTTTGACCAGCTTTCCTTCGAAGTCAATCCGGCGAGATTCTTTTGATCGATCAAAGAGGCATACGACCCCGGCTGTCCGTTAAAACGTTCTTTAAACCAACGGGATAATATTAAAGAATAAAACACCTGGCGCAAAGAGACATAGCGCTTTGAAATATTGATCTCTTTGGTAAGCTTAGGGAGGATGTTCTGTCGGATCAATTCAGACGAATATTCATTCAACGCCTTTGCCCGCTCGTCGCTGAAATTATACATTTCCGAATTCTTAATATGGTCCTGTTCAAGCATTACCTTCAATGTCGCTTTATAGACATAGGCGCTTCCCGCGCCTTCCCGTATAATAACTTCGCTGGGGACTATCCAGGGACGGGTAAGGGTCGGGATGGTGACATGGTCCGAGCCATAAAGCTCGCCTGCCTTGCGATAAAGCTTGTCCCAGTATTCTTTTCCTTCCACTGTTTCCGGTGAAGTAAATCTCGCGGTGTCTTTTTTCAGCTGAAGATCGGCTTCCAGCAGAATTTTCCCTACATCGGTCGTACCTAAGGCGTCATCGATGATCTGATCTTCCCGGTCAGGCCTTAAATTCACCCAAAAACTTTCATTCGGAAGGGTCACTCCCACCAAAAAATAACTTAACAGCTGGCGGCTGGAAGTTTCCAACTGCTCGCCCTTGATATCTTTTGCATCGCCTTTATCAAGCAGGGCTTTAAAATTATTGTTCTGGCTGTCATACGAAAAATAACGCAAGTGCATCGGCCGGAATTTATCCGGGGCAATGATACTGCGCATCTGGCTCAAATAGCCGGCGATATTTATCTCAGAAGCTGCCTGCGCGAAACCAACCTGCTGGAATATAAAGCTCGCGATGAGAAAAATTGAAATTATTCTCCTAAACATGTATTTCTCCTTTTTTATTGAAAGTGTATTTACACTGAATTTTCTGGGTTCCATAAACAAAAAAGAGGCACCTAAGAACGAAAGGGATCGCTCCAGTACCTCCATTGTATTTTGTTAAGACGCTTGCGCAACTTGACCCGGACTGCGTAAGCGAATGATATATTATGATAACTATGCATCAAGATAATATCTTTTTCAATACTATATTGAGCAATTATGAAAGCGTTTTCCCCCTTACCCTTAGTACCGGGTGCAAATCCAATCGGGCACCTGCCCTTTTTTCAATCTCCCACCTATCCCTTAATACAATAATCGTTTGAAAACAGGATTTTTAGTAAGTTTTAAGATTACTCTGGAAAGACGCTACAGGGGACAGATGCAAGATCGAATTCGCTGACGGTACAAGATTGGGTTTGCAGACGGTACTAATAACTAATAAAAAAAGGCTTACCCAGTCTTAGAACAAGACCTGGTAAGCCTTATGGATAATTAATGCGCAGGGGGGGAGTTGAACCCCCACACCTCTCGGCACAAGCCCCTCATGCTTGCGTGTCTGCCATTCCACCACCCGCGCGAAATCTAAAAATCAAATTTTACCGGTATGCCGGTAAAAGGGCATTTTCAAAAGTTGTTTTATTATATCCTTTTAAAAATCAAGAATCAATCTTTTTTCTTGTCGCTTTTCTTTTTACTGTATAATGTTTCCAAAATATCTTTTGTCGTCTTCAGGTCTTCCCCTTCTTCTAACACGACTGTTTTAAAGAAAGGGCAATTAACGCACGATGTTATCTGAGAGGCAAATGAACCGGTGACATGACCCTCACAAAACGTCCCCGCCACCACCCAACAGCACCTGCCGGCGTTTTTCCCGCGATTAACGCCGTTGACCTTACCTTCGACCGCCGCGGGGCAGACGCCTAATTCTTTGACTTTTGCGCCACCCGGCTCCCGGCCGCATTTCTTGACTTCCCAGCAATTCTTTTTTTCCATTGAAGGCCTTCCTTGCTTTATTGAACAGTTAAGTATGCCATAATTATTTATGCTCTGCGACCTGGTCCACCGCATCCCTGATAATACCCTTTACGGCAGCGCCCAGCGCTTCATCGGTAACAATATAATATTCCAAGTAAACATCTAGCCCTTTTACATATATTTCATGCGGGATGAAAGCTTTTGTTTGCTGCGTCGCCGCCGGTTCTTGAGAAAAAGGGTTTGCGGTAAAGTAAATTTCAATATAAACGGCGTTATCTTCTTTTGTGTATTTATCCTGTTTCCAGGCATCCCCGTATTTAATGGCTAACGCTGACGTATCCTGGCCGAGCCTGCTTGAAATAAGCCGAAGGCTGCTGTCATACTGCCCTTCTTTAAGGGCATTTTTGTCAAAAGAGGCTAATTTTGGATACGTACCTTTGATCTTTTGGACTTCTTCGTAGATACGCATGACCACAGCGTTACCCTTAGATAAAGAAGCAGGGCATTGGATCTCGGCAAAACAAACCGATGTAAAAGACAGGAACAGGATCGATAAAATAATTTTCCGCATAAATGTTCCTTTTTAAGGCTTTCTTGATATACAAGTATAGCAAGAATAAATCCTATTTGTACCTTTAAAACATATTTTTGCAGCAACCAAGCTATTAGGTACAATTAATCGTTTGACACACTCAATTTCCGTAGAGTATCAAACCGCCCTTCCAATAAAGCCAATTTCTTAGCGCGACTCCAGCGTTTGATCTGCTGCTCACGTTTTTCTGCGCTATCGAGCGTTTCGTGTTTTTCGGAAAAGATGATTTCGGCTGGATGAAATAATTTGGTATGTCGGCCGCCCTTACCACTTATATGTTCTTTAAAGCGACGCTCAAGATTACTTGTGACTCCCGTGTACAAAGAGCCATTTGCACATTTTAAAATATAAACTTTCCACATATTGGACCATCCCTCGACGCGGCCACTTCGTGGCCTTGCTCGGGACGTGTTCGCCGCGCTCCCCGCCCTTCGAACTGCTTGCGGTGAGCAAGCGAGCTCGAAGAGCGAGCGCGTCGAACCGCTGCCCCGCATGGACTCGAACCATGATAGTCAGATCCAGAATCTGAAGTCCTACCGATTAGACGACAGGGCAAAACCTAATTTTACTTATCTCTTTTGCCCTATCCCGAGCTGCCCTTATTTTACTGTCAGCAGCGAGGGACAGGGTAATATATCAAAATTTGCTAATACTAAATGGCGAGATATACTCGTGGGATCGAGTTTTAATTATACCTGATTTACTGAATGCTGTAAAGGAGAAAACGGTGACTGCTGCTAAGTTTCAAGTTCCCGTTCCGTTCCTGCTTTTACGCCCATGAAAACGCTTTCATAGTTCTCCCCCAGAGCCTTATCTTACCTTAATTTATATGCTATCCTTATAGTAAAAAAAGAGTGATCTCCAACTATTACATAACGCACGGGATGTAACTAAATCAATGACAATGTCGCGTAAAATTGTTAAGCATATCGCGTTGTTATTATCCTTTCTTTTCCTCTGTGATCAGGCAGTGTTTGCGCAGCTTGACCTTTCCGCTTCTTTTCGCCACCTCTCGAACTCGCTTCCACAGGAAAAATGCAGGCCGTCACATCTAAGATACCTTGCCTATGACAATTTTGCCAATAACTTCCAGCTTCTTTTGGATAAGGGAGACTTTAAAATACCCGAGATGCAGGAGCTCAAGAGCGAGATACGCAAGCTCGTGGATTATTTTTTTATCGGCATAACGCTTCCCAACAATGCCTTTTGGGTAAACTTGCGTCCCGACTCTCCCGACATGATGATTGACCCTCTCTTGGAAAAAACCGACTTAGGAAAGGTATTTTTGGAAGCGGACTTGCAATTAAAGAGGGATACCGCGAAATATACTTCTCCTCAAACTCCTGAAGGCAGGCAATACTGGGACAAACTTTATAAAAAAGCGGAAGGGCTTTATGGCACAAGCACGGTCACTATACCCACCCTCACCAGACCCTGGATCGTGCCCGATGAGATCATCATTCGCGAAACCGCGGATAACGCTTATATTTATAAGGCGTCGCTTAAGGTCATGCTTGAACAAGACTATCTCAAGGACTCAAACGTCTACGCCTTTAAAGATGAACGCGCCAAGTCCCTGAATGAATATTCTGCTGCGCTTATCCGCGAGCTGATCCTTCCGCGGCTTACCAAAGAGGTAAACACGGCCAAGCGCTACGCCCCGTTACGCCAGGTTTACTACTCGCTTATTTTCGCCCAATGGTTTAAGCAGCGTTTCTCCGGCAGAAGCGGCATGTACAGCCATCTTATAGACAGGAAAAACCTTTACGGACTGACTTCCCGAACTGCCTGGGATAAGGATACGTATTTTACTGCCTACAGGCAGTCTTTTCAGGAAGGCGAATACAACATTAAACAACCGGTGAATACTCCATCGGGCCAGGAGATACGAAGTTATATGAGCGGAGGAATGAATTTTTCCCACGTGTTAGAAGATGCTGTCAGTAACAGTCTGGTTTTACAGGCCTCCCGGCAGAGGACAGAGTTTCCCGTAGAAAAGCTGCGTAACGGCTGCCCGGAAATTGACCGGATCATCGTTGTAGGCAGCCACGCGATAGAGGAGCCGTACGCGTATACCCTTTTGAACGTCGAGAGTCAGGACCGAGAAGGCGGCGCCCTTGATCCCCAGGCAGCGACTGATTCACCGACAGAGGGATCTTCCAGGTCTTCTTCTCCCATATCTACGCGACTGCGAGACGCAGTAAAAGGTTTCCTGTCGGCTTTTCGCGCCTCTCGTCAAAAAGAAGGGCAAGAGAAAGAAACAGCGCCGGTTGAGATCGGAAAACCGGCGGAGGTTATCCCTGAGAAAGATTTCGACATTGAGCTAAAGGAACTGGATAAATATACGCGGCCCGGCATAACGGAAGCTCTCGCAAGCATGCCGTATACTCCCGGCTGGATCAACGAGCGCATCGCCGGTTACTGGAGAGCTAAGGATATCAATGAAATACTTTCGCTCAATGGAGCGTTCACCGAGTTCGTAGACAGCCTGGAAGATACGATCCGTCCGGCGCTGGCGAGAACATCGACAACCCTGCGCACGATCATCGGATACGCCGGAACGCTTAAACCCGATGAGGCATACCGAAGGGCATTTGAGATGCAAGCGCGGCAGCGATACCCTTCATTGGATCACGCGATGGATTATGATATCGGCAGGAGCCTTTGGGCGCGGCTCGGGCCGCACGAAGGCTCGAGAATAAACCGGGAGGCGGTAGTCGAGATTGCATTCACGGGGACCGTCTTCCTTGAAGAAGGAAAATCAGCTGAGATTGTGGGAAAAATAAACGATTTTCTTAAAAACAATCTGACGAATGTGCAAGTTTCCGTAAAGAAGGACCAACTGGCAAGCTACATTTATGACGTCGTAATGCATGCGTATGGAATAGATGGCGTTATATTCGGCTCACCGGGAAAGGACAGCATGATCTGCGTCAAGAACCCGTCGCCAGAGGTATTGTCTGATTTTGAGGTGATTACCGAACGGCCAAGCGCAAGCTCAGCGCTGGAGCAAAAAGAGGAACCTATCCCCAGCGATTTCGGCGGTATTGATATGCGCTCACTCCCCCAGTATACGAGACTTGAGAAAATATCCGTAACAGAACGTCCCCCAGGCAGGATCCCGAGTGCTGTCGCCCCGGAGCTCAGCTCTGAAGAAGCGGAAGATCAGGACGCGCAATGGCGTGAGATCGAGAAGATGGCAATCTCAGGCATCCAAGCGTCTCCTGAGCGCATACGTGAATACCTGCTGTCGGTGAAAAATCTCGATCGTCAAACGGATACGGTCATCGCCGGCTTTGCCATCATTCTGCGCACTCAAGAGAATGGGGCTATTAAAACCGAATCCGGCTTAAAAGATATTCTGACGTTACTTGAAACCGGCAGTTCCGGAGAAGAAATACAGTTTGCTTTAAGACAGATTGTATTTGAATCAAAAAACCCGCAAAAATAAGAAAACGGTGACTGTCACGTTTTTTGTGACTGTCACCGTTTTCTGGTGATCGGTACTCGGTTATCGGTTATCGCTCACCAAATGCCTGTCCCCCAAAGTGACTATCACCGTTTTTCTGCCCTGTGGATAACTCGAACTAGTATACCTTTATGTATGCTGAATAGACACGCGACCAATTTCCCGCCGCATCCTTAAATCGCACGTATACGATCTTTAACCCGATCCCCGGCGTCAAAGGCCACAATTTGCTTGTTACGTATGGCCCGGGAGCTGACCATCGCGCGCCGTCATTGGAAAATTGCATTTGCGCGCCATTGCCCATGCCGCTTTCATCATCTTGGGCATACAAATTAAGCGTAACTATGGGAGACCTTGTGTAAAGAGCACCGTTATTTATTCTTATTGAGCCGATGGGAGGAGTAATATCGGGGATCTCGGCAATATACATATGCGGCTTATAAATATCATCGTTCCAGTTAAGCCAGGTAATATTCCTGGCATAAATCATCGGCGAAACCGCGTACTGATCTTTTGTAACCATTGTTTTTTGGTTGGTATTTAGATCATACATGAACACCTGTACTGAATTCCCGGAAACGCTGTCATCCCAGATTATTTTATTTCCGTAGATCCGCAAAGAAGTAATGTAATACTGATAGTTACGGGAGCTGATAAGCTTCTGCTCATTCTTATCTAAGTCGTAAAGATAAATATTATTATTATCCGCCCATACCACCTTATTACCGAAAATATCTATCGGCCAAAGGACATTACTCCCTCCCCGGGGGATCATCTTCTCTTCGTTCTTATCCAGATCATAGACACAAATATCATACCGATACCAATCATACGGGCCATTGCGGAAATCTATCCAGGCGATCTTATTTCCGTAAATTTTCGGAGTGATCTGGCCGGCGGGATTTGTCGTGATCCTTCTCTCCTGCTTTTTATCGATATCATACAGGTAAATATCATTATTGCCGTTACGGTCGTCAGACCATACGATCTTGTTTTTGTAGATAGCGGGATCCCGGTGATTAAAGGAATCCTGGGTTATGAAGGTAGCTGTTTTTGCGGTAAGGTCATACAGGAACACATTCCAATTCGAATAGGGCGAGCTCTTGTCCAAACAGGCAATTTTGTTTTCATACATTGCCGGCCAGGCTTTGATGCGGCCGTCATTCGCGGATATTTGTTTAACCTGGTTACTCTTAATGTCATAAAGATAGACTTCTCCGCTATAAACATAACCGACATGGCTATCCACCGTAGTACGGTCCCAGGCTATTTTATTATTATACAAAGAATACGCGCCGATCTTATAGGTGTTGTAATCAATAGGCAGCTGCCTGATGCCTAAATTTATCTTTAAATTTAACATCTGGACACTCCCGCCGGCATTAATTGTCAGCTTGATATTCACCGGCGATTGGTATTCTACTTTGCCGATCGTAAATACAAATGGGCTGTTTGAATTATCCATTGTGCCATCTTGAGACCTATAGAACGAGGAAACCGGAATATCTATACGGGAAATATACAGGCTGTCTGTGCTTATTGCCCCCTTCACCACGCTCATGTCCTGGCCGATAGATTCCAGCTTAATGACAAGCTTTATCCTTTCTCCCGATTCCGGTATCTGGTCAGCGTCTCCGCTGAGCTCTTTAAGAGACAGATCCTTAAATTTAAAGTACGGCTTAAACGGCTCGCTTAAAGCGCGATAAGAATTGATCCTCCCCGAACCCAAGAGACCCGCTGAATACAAAGGCTCCTGAGATAATACATCAGCAGTCTCCATGATCCTGCCTCTGGTCTGTTTATTTGTATCCGCGGGGTATTTGGCTATAAGCAGGGCCGCCAGGCCCGAAACATGCGGGCAGGCCATGGATGTGCCGGCTAATTTCAGGTATTTATACCCGACGATATCTGCGCCATAATTTTTTGCCAGATATGAATTAGGGGCTAATAATGAAAGGACATTATTGAAATTGGCGTAAAGAGACGTGAGAGTATCATCGCCTCCCGGAGCGGTCACATCAATCTTATTGCCGAAATTAGAAAAAAGGCATAATTTATCATTTTGGCCGGTAGCCGCGACTGCTATAACCTTATCAATATTGGCCGGGGAAAAATATTTAACATCGGCGCTTGAATTGCCCGCCGATGCTATCACGACGCATCCTTTCGCATAGGCATAATTAACGGCATCTGTTATTACTTGGCTGCTTCCCGACCCGCCCCAGGAATTGCTTAAAATATCCGCGCCGTTATTGGCGGCATAATAAATACATTTGACTAATGCAGCGTCAGTGCCGTAACCGAAATCATCAAGCCCCTTTACCGGCATGATCTTTGCTTTGGGAGATACTCCGATAATGCCGATCTTATTATTGCCTATTGCGGCTATGGTGCCTGCGCAGTGGGTGCCATGGCCAAAACCATCCTTGGGGTCATTACTATCATTAACAAAATCCCAACCCCTGACATCATCCACATAACCGTTACCGTCGTCATCTATGCCATTGCCGGGTTTTTCTCTAGTATTTATCCAGATATTACCGGATATATCTTCGTGGGTATGATCAACTCCGGTATCGATTACAGCTACGATCGCCCCCTCACCTAACGATAACCGCCAAGCCTTATCCGCCTGGATCTTCTTGAGGCCCCACATGTCTTCGTAGGCCTGTCCCCAGGCGCCTTTAGTCCAGGTATTAGTATGGTTAGGGTCTACATACGCATCATTAGGCAGGACATATGGCCAGCTGGGAAGAGGAGGAGGCCCAAGGATAGGAGAAGTTTGCTCTACTTTACGCACATAATTCGGCTCTGCGTATTCTACCGCGGGATGGGAGGAGTAATTTTCCGCTATCGCGACGATATTGACTGAGCTATTGGTTTTAAGAATATAGGTGTTTGTTAAATCGGGAGTAGTTACTGAGTTATCCGCCCGGGATTGTCTCTGGGTTAAATGATCAATAAGTGCTTGCTCGGCGCTGATCTGGCTTTTCAATACTTCTTTTTGCGCTTCTATCTTGGCAACATAGTCTTTATATTCCTTGGAATCTTTATCCATCTGCCAATACCAGCTGTCGTGTTGAGAATCAAGATCGGCTGATTTCTGTTGCAGGCTCTTGAGCATATCCTCGGGGCTCCCCGGGCTTTGAAAAATCCCTTCTGTGGAAGTAACATCATATTTAGTGTTTAGCTCACTGAGTTCATCCATGGTTTTGCCGTCTTTGATCTTTACGATAAGCTCGCCCGGGGCAAACGCGGGGGTTTGAGATTGTTGGGGCTGGGATGGTTGCTGCGTATCCTGTGATGGAACAGTTTGCTGCTCGATTATCGCTTGGCTATTGTCAACTAAAGCGAATGCGGGGGTACCCAAAAAACACACAGCCGTAATACCGGCTAATAATACCGCCTTCTTTATATTCTCCATAATTTGTATCCTCCTTAAAATAAAAAAAGGTATACGCTCACATCCCGTATACCTCCAAATTTACTACGCATAGAAATCCGAACAATTGACTAGATTGTTCATTAAAGCATAACCTTTTATTTAGCTTATGTCAAATTAAAACAGCGCGTCACGGAATTCATTAAACCTACTAAAATGCCTGTTCCAAAATGACTGTCACCGTTTCCGGGTTATCGGTGCTCGGTGTTCGGTTATCGAGAACCGAATACGTGTCATTGCGAACCCCGTAGGGGTGAAGCATGACTGCCGTCAGGCAGGCAATCTTTTGCCGCAGAAAGCGGCACACCTGCACAACAAGTACGCACTTGCTTCTCCAATAAAGCAAGGTGCGGCGCAATTCCAATCTGCGCCGGGTGTTTTCGTTTACCCCTCACCAAAATATTCAAACCATAATTAAGTGATGTGTCCCCGGAATTACTTACCCGGAATTATGCTCTCCCTGTGTCACATCTCTTAATTATATCTTCCCTTGCAGGGGCAGAACATTGTTCTGACCCTGCCGATCAAAGTAATTATATAAAACCTCTTGTTACTCCCTTTTTTCACATACAGCATCTAGGAATTACTCGGCCTAGAATATTTCTAATTTTTAAAAGCTAACCCATCGAGAAATTTTTTTCTTTTTTCATCATTGTTAAAGACCTCAACAAATTGATTATTATCGATTATCTTAACGAGTGCCTTTCTGATAAATTCTTCAGCATTATATCCTATCGCTTCTGAATTTCCCTTACCTGCATAACTGCCCGTATGAATTATATCACACCTCATACTATAACTATCTTTGGAATCAGAAAATAATTTAAGCGCTTCTTCTCTATTGTTACCAAGAAAAAGGGCTATTCTTTGAGAGATTCTAAATTGAAGCTCATGTTTTGCGCCAAATAGTGATTCTAACGCAATCCACAACAACATAAACCTTATATTCCCAAAATGACTTGTAAGCGCCTGAATTAAAGATGTTATACTAATCCATAACGTGGAATTTCTAGGAATGCTTTTCATTATTAAATATATTTGTTTCGCTTTCTCGAAATCCTCACTTTTAAGAGAATTCCCACTGTCTTTAGAATTACACCTAAAGACCGCTACCGATGCTGAATTTATTAGTGATGGGATTGCATCAAGATGGTTTATATGCATATAAAAATCAAATCCCAATGGAGATGGCTTTGCCAACCAAAGCGCTAAATTACATAACATTATCTTTTCGAGAGCAATTTCTTGTTTTGATCTTTTTTCCTCCCCAAGCCAATCTAAATCTGGATCACCTAATGATGTGGCTTCATATCCAACTGAAAGCATTACTTCCGCATCTTTTAAACTCTCGCTTCGATAAAAACCTAAGTATTGAACACCCTCCATTTGCTTTAGTTTATCCGGGATTGGAATAAATTTTACATCTCCTAAATCAATTTCAAACAAAGATCTATTTTGATATTCTGAAACGATGGGCGCAATTGTTATCCACTTATCCATTAAACATTATCCTTCTTATTAACAAGAATTGGGCTATCAGATTCGCAGTTCTGATGACACATCACTTAACTACCATAAAAAAAGGCAACCTCTACCAAAATAGAAGATTACCTAGCTTGAATTTCTTTGGATTCCCGCTTTCGCCTGCCTACCGGCAGGCAGGGAATTACGAATCGACGGAGCACTCGCGACCGCGAAAGTCAACGGCAATGCACTTTTTAGATTCTTCGCTTCGCTCAGAATGACACCATCTTTTACTCTTGCAAACCTCAAGACCGTTTCCTTAAAGAATTATCAAATATAATGAGTTCTGGGCTTAACTTTCCGGTGATTGCTGAAGCGCGCATTAGAAAACTTTCGGCACCTCGTTTCTACTTTGAGTGCGCAAGGGCTTACGGCGAGTGAGAGCCCGCTACTCTGCGTAAGTCAACTGGCGGAAACGAGCCGTAAACCGTAGCGCACGGCGAAAGTTTTCAGCGCGCGGAAGCAATACCGGAAAGAAGCTACGTTAACGGGCAATTCCGAAATAAGTCACCGTGTTTTTTAACTTGCACCCGGCGCAGATTGGAAATTGCGCCGGTGTGCGGCTTTCTGCCGCAGATTCCCGCTTTCGCCCGCCATTGAAACATTGGCGGGCAGGCGGGAATGACATGGTTTTGATTCTTCGCTTACACCCGTGTCATTGCGGACATCTAGAAACTTTAATTTGTAGTTAGGTTAAGGTTATGATTTTAGTTTAGTTGTTAGGTAAAGTTGTTGGGCTATATAAAAACTACCTACCATGCCCAACTACCAAACTTATATCCTTGCCCTAACCTTAACCCAAGAAATATGAGGAATAAATAAAGCTCTATAAGAAGTAAATAATACGAGGAAATCTATGCAACACAGAGAGATTTAAGACCCGGTCTTGGCTGGTATGAAAAATTACTTGTTAAGACCGGGTCTTAAAACCTATACAACCCTACCACAAATTCTTTTTCATCCAGGCGTCTGTTTCCTGAGCAGCTTTCCAATCTTCTTTCACGCCTTCTTTGGCGCCTTCTGCCGCGCCTTTAGTCGTCTTGCATACCGTATTACACCCGGAGAGCAACACCAGGCAGTAAAAAAGGCCTAAAGCGATACATATTCCCTTCTTTTTCATCCCTGCTCCTTTTTTATAAATTTACCAAGCCGCGTTTTTACCCGCTCTATACCTAAATAATAGATAACTTCAAAAAGGCCCGGGCCGATGGTCTTGCCGGTAAGCGCCACCCGGATAGGATGGATCAAAACTTTCGGCTCCAAACTAAGCTCTTTTGCCATCTCGCGGAAGCCGGCTTCAATATTGGCGATATCGTAAACCGCTAAACTTTCAAGTCTTTTAATATAAAGGCTGAATTCTTTCGAGAGATCTTTCGATAAGAATTTCTCCTGCGCCGCAGGATCGATCATTAAATCCTGCATAAAGAAGAAATCCGCCCAATCGGCGAAATCGCTGATCGTCGTAAGCCTTCCCTGGAACAATTTTACCAAAGAAACCACATAATTTCTATCAAAATTATCTTTATCGATATATTTCTTCTCAACTAACGCTGGGATAACTTCATCGGTCAACTTCTCAGGGTCCTCATTCTTCAAATACTGGTTGTTCATCCAGTCCAGCTTATCCAGGTCAAGCACCGCGGCGGTCTTATTGATATTCTTTAGGTCATACAGCTTTATCGCTTCATCCATACTGACGATCTCGCGGTTTCCTCCCGGAGACCATCCCAGGAGCAGTAAATAATTGTCCAACGCCGCCGAAAGATAGCCCATCGCGTGGAATTCCGAGATCGCGGTGGCGCCTTTACGCTTAGAAAGCCTGCCGCCTGCTTTTGATAATATTAAAGGAAGGTGCGCGAATTCCGGTAAAGGAAAACCCAGAGCTTTATAGAGCAATATTTGCTTAGGGGTATTGGAAATATGGTCGTCGCCTCTGATGACATGGGTTATTTTCATCTCTGCGTCATCAACCACGCAGGCGAAATTATAGGTCGGCGTGCCGTCTGACTTGATCAACACCTGGTCCTTGATGGTTTCAGCTTCAAACTCGATCTCTCCCCTGATCAGGTCATTGATCTTGATCTTCTGGGGTGTAACCTTAAAGATTATGGCATCCTGTTTTTTATTAGCGATCTTCTGCGCCTGTTCATCATCGGATGAAGCCACATAGGCCAGGCCGGCATTGACCAGTTTTTTGGCGTATTGGTGATAGATCTCAAAACGCTCGCTCTGATAATAGATCTCATCCCAATCAAATCCCAGCCATTTCAAGCTGTAGGTTATCTCTTCCAGGTATTCTTTTTTCGAACGCTCCCGGTCGGTATCTTCTATCCTTAAAACAAATGTCCCTTTTTTTGCTTTCGCATAAAGCCAATTAAATAACGCAGTGCGCGCTCCGCCGATGTGCAGATTTCCCGTCGGACTGGGAGCAAAGCGTACCCTAACCATTTTTTTCTCCTGACTTTTTATTTTCCTCTGTAACGAGCGCGATGCCGGAGGCAAGCGCCCGCTTATTTATCTCAATGAGGTCTTTTTTGTGCGCGGGGGCTATTTCCTCGATCACCCGCGCGATATTCTCAACTTCAACGATAGAGCGCCGGGCGATAAAGCATCCCAACGCAATCATATTCGCCACTTTCACATTCCCCAGCTTCAAGGCGATATCCGTAAAAGGATACCATAAATCAGAAGAATGCACAGCTAAATTATTCTTCACTAAAGTACTGTTCCCCACAAGCAAGCCTTTCGCTTTAAGCCGCGGCTTAAAACGCGCGTATGAAGGAGCGTTCATGACGATCAAGCTGTCGGCGACACTGATCGAGGGAGAACCGATCTCTTCATCGGAGATAATGACCATACAATGCGCTGTCCCTCCCCTGACTTCGGCGCCATACGCGGGAAGCCAGGTAACAAAGCGGTTTTCCCGCATCGCGGCCTCTGCCAGGATCTTCCCCAAGAGCATGATACCCTGTCCTCCGGCTCCGGCGATAATGATCTTTTCCGTCATTTGATCCTTCCTAAAGGAAATTCTTTAAGCATAGTATTCTTTATCCAATCAAGGGCCTGCGCCGGCGGCATCTCCCAATACGTCGGGCACGGCGAAAGGATCTCCACCAACGAGAAGCCGATACCGTCGATCTGGTTCTGGAACGCCTGTTTAATCGCTTTTTTAGCTTTTATTACTTCCTGCGGCGAGTGCATTGAAACACGTTCGACATATTTAACGCCGTTCAATAAAGCCAGCATCTCTGAGATCTTGAGCGGATACCCCTGCAGCGCGGCATCCCTGCCCAGCGGGGTCGTGGCTGTCTTTTGCTGCAAAAGTGTCGTCGGCGCCATCTGCCCGCCGGTCATCCCGTAAATAGCGTTATTAATAAAAATAACGGTCAGATTCTCTCCGCGGTTGGCGGCATGAATGGTCTCATTAGTCCCGATCGCCGCCAGATCACCATCGCCCTGGTAGGTAAAGACAATGTTCCGCGGCCGCACGCGCTTTATCGCGGTTGCCACAGCCAGCGCCCGGCCGTGCGCGGCTTCCGAACAATCAAAATCCCAATAATCATAAGCGACCACCGCGCAGCCGACGGGAGCTATGGCGATCACGCGCTCCCGGATACCAAGCTCATCAATAACTTCAGCGACAAGCCGGTGGGCTATCCCATGGCGGCAGCCTGGGCAATAGTGCGTGGATGCCGCGCGTAACGCTCGAGGGTGACTGTATATTTTATTCATCGATGTGATCTC
>CAZPNW010000019.1:0-10989 GCA_964588175.1 uncultured Planctomycetales bacterium | reverse complement strand
TCTCCCTATAATTTCCTTGAAATGCTTTTCCTTCTTTGTTAGTATTGCGCCGTGTTCTATCCTGAGATTTCACGTTTTTTGCGGCATTGTCTTGCTCTAAGACTTCAGATCCCTGTTTGTTTTCTTTTCTAAAACTTTTTGGTTCATCTTTTCTTTCAGGCTTGATTATTTTTGTCTGCTCAGGCTTGATCTCGCTTCTATCCCTGATTTCCTCCTTTTGTTTTTGAGGAACGATGATCGTTGGGGGTTGTTGTATTAAGCGTTGTGGCTGGTTTGGGCTTTGCGCTCTTGTTTTTTCCTGCTGCATGGCTGTATCTTTACGTACATGCTTTTTTTCCTGTTCTTGAGAATCTCGGATGACTATTTCACGCTCGCGATTTCTCTGAACAGTGTCAAATTTAGGCCTGACTATCGTTATTTCGCCTTTCTTAACTGAATAACGACGAGTCGAAACAGGAGGATCGATCTCTATAGTTCTTGCAGGTGCAATGCTGTGGCCGCTGTCGCGGGAGATCCTTTCCTGCATAGGCAGAGAATTCCTGCGATAACCATTATAACGTTGCCTATAGTCAGCATAAACGCGCGTCCTGCTAAAAAGGTCTTTTTTATCTCTGTGAACAATGATATGGCTGATTATATTGACCTGGGTAAAATAGCGTATTTCAATGAAAGTATAGTTTGGCGCAGGTATCAGATCATCAAAACGCGTGTAGGTGAAATCAAAATCAAACTCTGATGACCCTGAGATACCGGGAGGAAGGGGAGCCCAGCCTATCAGATCATCATTATAACGCCAAACCACCCAGGCAGGCGCCCATTCAGACCCCGGATACCATAACCACCCGTAGTAGGTATCTTTAAACCACCTGCCATAATGAAAAACTGCCCATCCCCACGGATCATCGGAAACCCATGTCCATCCATAATCGGTGAAAGCCCAATGCCCTTTAGTGTAAGGCTGCCAGGAAGAACTTACCTGCGCCGGCTGCCATACCCAACCGTACTCTGAATGGTTGATCCAGCTCCCGTAAGGCAGCAGTTGATTGTAAAATATCCAAACGGCCTGATTGTTACTGTATGAAGGATCGGGTGTTTCCGCGTAAGCAGCCGCGTTCAGGCAAGCAAAAATAAGTAAAGCCGTGTTTATGCCTATGGTAAATGTAATTAAGAGTTTTTTCATCATTTTACCTCTCTTTTTATGATTAGATGTTTTGGTTTGTTTAAGGTTTCATCCTTCTTTCACTACTTTGACAATAAAAGAGGGGAAAAAGTTTCCTCAAAAGGTCCTCACTCGAAAAAGAATGGTTTTTAATCGTGAGTTTAAATTAATCTTGACTCGCGCCGGCAATCCTAATACAATGATTAAAATTCAGTCAAATCAGCTTTCAAGGCACAGTGTAATGCTTTCATCGATAAAGGCAAGCTTGGGTTTTTAGGCAATTCTCACCTCAGGTGGGAGTTGCCTGTTTTTTTTGCCCCGCATGTGCCTAATTTTTAATCATTTTAGGGGAGGAGTAAAACATGTCCAGACGAAAAGATATTCATAAAATATTGATCATAGGCTCAGGCCCGATCATTATCGGCCAGGCGTGTGAATTCGATTATTCGGGGACACAGGCCTGTAAAGCGCTGCGGGAAGAAGGATATGAGATAATTTTGGTTAATTCAAATCCGGCAACCATCATGACTGATCCGGGAATGGCTGATCATACCTATATAGAGCCGCTGACCGTGGAAAGCCTGACTAAGATCATTGCTAAAGAGAAACCGGACGCGCTTTTGCCGAATTTAGGGGGACAAACCGGATTAAATCTCTCTTCGGCTTTGTATAAAGCGGGTGTATTGGATAAATATAAAGTCAAGATCATCGGTGTCAAAGTCGATGCTATTGAGCGCGGTGAGGACCGTGAGGCATTTAAAGCAACTATGAAAAAACTAGGTATTCCTGTCCCGCGCTCTGAGATCTGCCTTACTGAAGAAGAGGCATTGAAAGTAGCTCAAAAATTAGGGTATCCGGTCGTCGTGCGCCCGGCATATACAATGGGAGGCACCGGCGGCGGTATCGCCTATAATAATGAGGATTTGCGTGTTTTGACCTTGCGCGGTATCAATGCCAGCCTTATCCATCAGGTTTTGATCGAGGAAGCGGTGATCGGTTGGGAGGAGTTAGAACTTGAAGTGGTGCGCGATGAAAAGAATCAAAAGATCACCATCTGTTTTATTGAAAATATCGATGCCATGGGTGTGCATACCGGAGACAGCTTCTGCGTTGCCCCTATGTTGACGGTGCCTCAGGAATTGCAGAAACGGATGCAGGATTTTTCTTATAAGATCGTGGAGGCTATTGGCGTCGTGGGCGGCACGAATATCCAGTTCGCGCATAACCTCAAAGATGACCGGCTGGTCGCTATTGAGATCAATCCACGCACGTCGCGTTCATCAGCGCTTGCTTCCAAAGCGACGGGGTTTCCCATTGCCCGCGTTTCTACGAAATTGGCTGCCGGGCTTTCCCTTGATGAGATCCCGTATTGGAGAAAAGGCACGCTTGAAAAATATGAGCCTTGGGGCGATTATGTCGTCATTAAGTTCGCCCGCTGGGCTTTCGAGAAATTCCCTCAGGCAAAAGATATCCTGGGCACGCAAATGAAAGCGGTCGGTGAGGTCATGAGCATTGCCAAGACTTTTAAAGAAGCATTTCAGAAGTCTATCCGTTCCCTGGAAACCGGAAGAAGCGGCGTAGGGTTCGCCAAGGATTTTAATACGCTTTCTTTGGAAGAATTGATTGCGAGGCTTGCATTCCCTTCGAGTGAACGCATCTTTTTGATGTATGAAGCGCTGCGCAAAGGTATGAGCGTCGATCAATTGTATGAACTTACCTTTATCGGAAAATGGTTTATCAAAGAGATCAAAGACCTCGTTGAATTTGAAGAGGAGATGTTAAAAACCGGTTGGCAGAAGCTTTCTACCGATTCTTTGAAAAAAGCCAAAGCCTGGGGGTTCAGCGATAAATACTTGGCGAAGATCTTTAAGTTGAAGGAAAGCCAGGTGCGCAGCCGCAGAAAAAAAGAGGTTGGCAATGCCCGGTTCGAACCGGTGCCGGTCAGCGGTGTAGAAAATGCCGCGTATTATTATTCGACCTATACTCCGGGTGATGACCAGGTCGCGGTTTCCGGAAAAAAGAAGGTCCTTATTTTAGGCGGCGGGCCAAACCGTATCGGACAGGGTATTGAATTTGATTATACCTGCGTGCACGCGGCGTTTGCCCTGCGCGATGAAGGTTTTGAGTCGATCATGATCAATTGTAATCCTGAGACCGTCTCTACCGATTATGACACTTCCAATAAACTTTATTTTGAGCCTTTGACAGTCGAGGATGTCTTAACGATATGGGAAAAGGAAAAGCCCAGCGGCGCTATTGTACAGTTCGGCGGGCAGACACCGCTTAATATCGCAGCTGAGCTAGAGCAGAATGGCGTAAAAATACTGGGTACCAGCACAAAAAGTATTGCCTTTGCCGAGGATCGGGAACTCTTCAGGCAAAAGATGATCCTTTTAGGTATCCGCCAGACCGAAGGCAGCACGGCGTTTTCCCTGGAAGATGCCGTTGCCGCCGCTGGGCGTATCGGGTATCCGGTTATGGTCAGGCCGTCGTTTGTATTGGGCGGGCGGGGGATGGAGGTGATTTATAACGAGCAGATGCTGGTTAAGTACGCGAAAGAAGCGATACAGGTAAGCCCTGAATACCCGATGCTTATTGACCGCTTTTTGGAAAAAGCGCTTGAATGCGAAGTCGATGCGCTTTGTGACGGACGGGACGTTTTTGTGGCGGCGGTGATGGAACATATCGAGCATGCCGGCATACATTCCGGAGATTCAGCCTGTACGATCCCTTCGCGTAACATTAAGAAAGAGCATTTAAAGACGATCGATGAATGGACCAGAAAAATCGCTCTTGAACTTAACGTGGTAGGGTTGATCAATATCCAGTTCGCTATCTGCGACGATGAAGTGTATATCCTGGAGGCTAATCCCCGCGCGTCACGCACGGTGCCGCTGGTGGCTAAGACCATCGGCATTGCCTTGGCGCGGATCGCGACCTTATTGATGTTGGGCAAAAAAATAAGCGATTTCCCGGAATTGGTACATCGCAGCCTTCCCTATGTCACGGTAAAAGAAGCGGTTTTTCCTTTTAATATGTTCCCTGAAGTCGACCCGGTGCTGGGGCCTGAAATGCGCGCGACAGGCGAGGTCATGGGGATCGATGAGGATTTTGGAATGGCTTTTTATAAGGCCCAGGAGGCTGCAGGCACGAGGCTGCCGACAGAAGGCAGTGTACTGGTGACGGTAACCAATCAAGATAAGCCGGAGCTCCTCCCCATCGCGGAAAAATTATCCAGGCTGGGGTTTTCGATCTTTGCCACAGAAAATACGCATCGTTTCTTAAAGGAAAAAGGCGTTTGCTCTGAATTGGTGAAAAAAGTCCATGAGGGCAGGCCTAATATTGCCGATGCGATCAAGAATAAGCAGATAAACCTGATCATTAATACTCCTATCGGGCGGCAGGGTATCCATGACGACAGCTATATTCGTATGCTTGCTATTCAGCATAAGATCCCTTATGTAACGACTATGTCTGCGGCGCGCGCAACAGTAGATGGTATTGATTCCGTTGAAAGAAAAAAGAGCCGGCCAAAATCGCTGCAGGAGTATCAGAGTATGTTAAGGGCAGGCAAGACGAAAAAAGCGCGCGTTAAATAAATCTTTATCTTTTTGAAAAAAGGTGGCAGCCGCAAATTTATGAGCTGTCACTTTTTTCCTTTCTGAGGGATGTTTCCTTGAGACTCGCAGTGGAAAAAGGTCAATTAAAAGTGATTTTAGGTAATGTATTGTTTCCTTAATCGTGATAAAATAAAGATAGTGTAAGGGGAGAAGATGCTTACTGATAGGATTTTACTTAAGGAGAGATATGGTCGAAGACGCATGCAAAAAGAGATTTAGATTAAGGATGATTATTCCGGCGTATCCGGCGTTTAACATTTATTCTCATATCGCTGATAAAACTACAGCGTTGGGGCCGGTATGTGTCGCCAGCGCCGCGCATGAGCTGGAGGGTTGGGATGTTGAGGTCATTGACGAGAATAATCTACGCCGGCATGGGCCTCGAGGAGGTTCAGGCGGAGCCGACCATGAGTTTTTACAAAGTCAGAGGCCCGCGGATGTTGTAGGGTTTTATGGAGGATTAACAAGCACCATCTCCCGTCTTTATGAACTATCCCGTTTTTATAAGGAGAAGGGGGTTGTGACTATTGCCGGTGGGCAGCATTTTGTTGAAGAGACGATCCCTGAGGCCTTGAACTCCGGTATTGATTATGTTGTTATCGGTGAAGGAGAAGAGGCTATTAAAGAGCTCCTTGCGGCAATAGAAGGAAAACAAGATGTTACCGGGATCAAAGGAATAAGCTATCTTAAAGATGGCAAAGCAATTTATACTCCTAAAAGAGCTCCGCTTATTGATTTTAATAAACTTCCTTTGCCTGATTTCTCCCTGGTCCGTTATGCTAAGATCGATGTGTATCCGGTTGAACGGATACGGGGGTGCGGTATGGAGTGTGAATTCTGTACGGTTAAAGGCAAACCGCGGAATGCTTCTCCTGAACGCCTGCTTGAATGTATCAGCCGCCTTGTTGAGACGCATGATGCCCGGCACTTTTTTATTGTTGACGACCTGTTTGGCCAGCATCGGGATGAAACGATACGCTTCTGCGGAATGCTTAAAGATTATCAGAAAAGTATAGGCACACGGGTGGATCTAGTCGTCCAGATAAGGCTGGATAAAGCTAAAGATCCTGGGCTTCTTTCCGCGATGCGCCAAACCGGGATAAATACCGTGGCTATCGGTTTTGAATCGCCTATCGAAGAAGAGCTCAAGGCGATGAATAAACATCTTATGCCCGAAGATATGATCGCTTTAACCAGGATATATCATAAATTCGGGTTTCTCGTACACGGGATGTTTATTTTCGGTTATCCCATGAAAGACGGCGTGGATTTTAAAATGCCGATAATGCAGAGGATAAAGCGTTTTAAGAATTTTATCCGAAAAGCCAGGATAGATACTATACAGGTTTTGCTGCCGACGCCTTTGCCGGGAACAGAATTAAGGCACAGGCTTGCAACGCAAAACAGGCTTTATCCGCATCAGGATGTCGGTTGGGAATACTATGACGGTAATTTCCCTCTTTTTGAGCCTGATGCGCCTATGACTGCTGAAGATATGCAGTTTGCCAATAGAAAGATCATGGGAAGATTTTATCAGTTTCAATATGTTTTTATGATAGTATTCAATATATTTTCATTTCCCGCGTTAGTTTTCTTTTTGCATAATATTAAATCAGGATGGCAAAAGTGGTATAGGCCATGGCGCAATGACCTGATCCGTTTTGGAGGCTGGATGGTCATGAAGCGCTGGGCTACGCAGTTTAAGAAAGATAAGTTCCTTGATAGATTGCAGACTGCGCGGCAGCATCTTAGGGTTAAATAGTAATAAAGTCGCGGGACACAAGACACAGGTTGTAAGTAGTCAATGGTCCACGGTCCATAGTCCATGGTAAAGGGAAATCCGGGAAACTGGGAAACCCGGGACTAGGGGATCGGGAAATCTGGCCGCAGGTTACATGCCATGTGGACACTGCCTGCAGGCAGGTAAACAATAAAAGGAGGAGCGAATGTCAATCGTTAAAGAATTTAAAGAGTTTGCCGTAAAAGGAGATGCGGTTGATATGGCAGTAGGTATTGTCATTGGCGCTGCTTTCGGGAAAATCGTTAATTCTTTGGTAAATGATGTTTTGATGCCGCCGATCGGGATGTTAATAGGCGGCGTTGATTTTAAGAATCTCGTGATAACGCTCAAAGAAGCAACGCTTACTCAACCGGCTGTTACTTTAAAATACGGACAGTTCCTCAATAATATAATTGATTTCTTAATTGTAGCGTTTTCTATCTTTATGGTAGTAAAAGGAATTAACAGTTTAAAAAAGGGTGTTATTCCGCCTAAGTAGAAAGTCGGATATTGCGCTTTCTGTGTTAAAAGTTATTGTCGTTTTCTTAAAAGACAGGGCTTCTTGGTAAGGAGCCCTGTCTTTCTTTGGGGGGTATAGCAGATTGAGTGTCGTATGGGCTCAGAAAGGTGGAAGAAGGTCAATAAAAAACAGATAGCCCTCATAGCCATTTTCTTAAATAGTGATAAAATATTTCTATAATTGAGGATAAGAAGAAAGGAAGGCGTATATATGAAGAAAATGATGGTGAGTGTGGTTGCCGTAATTTCGGTTTTATCGATTGTCCGCTGCAGTTATTCATCGCCCTGGGATTTGATCAAAAATAAATTGAATATTGGGAGTTCTCCGAAGCTTAGTGATACCAAGATAGGTGCTGGTTTGAAGGAAGCGCTCAAAGTAGGAATTGAGAATACCATTAAATTGTTAGGGAAAAATGACGGATATTTGGGAAATCAGGCAGTCAAGGTGTTGATGCCTGATAGTATAAGAAAGTTTGAGCCGGCGTTACGCGCGATGGGATTAGGGGCAAAGCTCGATGAGTTTGTCCTGAGTATGAACAGGGCAGCTGAAAAATCCGCTCCTTTGGCCGCTGATATATTCGCGACCGCAATTACGGAAATGTCGTTTGATGATGCCCAGAAGATATTCCAGGGCGGTAATACCGCTGCTACCGATTACTTTAGGAATAAGACCTACGATAAGCTTTTAGGAGTGTTCCAGCCGGCAGCCCGTAAGGCAATGGATGATTATGAGGTTACTCGCAAGTTTGAAGAGATCATGGAAAAGGTTTCCACAATGCCGTTTGCCGATAAATTGGGAACTCCGGATGTGAGCCGGTATGTTTCCGCGAAAGCTCTCGATGGATTATTTTTTGTGCTTGGACAACAGGAGAACAAGATCAGGACTGAACCTGCTGCGAGAGTTACGGATCTTCTTAAAGATGTGTTTAAGTAAGCATGAGGTGCGTTTTTTTTGGTACAATACTTAAATAATGATAACTATTCTCGAATATCCGGGAATCTGGCTACCGGGTAATAGCTAACCGGGATTCCGTATATCCGGTATATAATGTTGCGGATACCCGGATAAACTGATTCTTACTTTTTTGATATCCTGATAACCGGATTCCCGTTTGCCGGATTTCCGGATAATCAGATACCCGCCTTAAGTCAAATAATTGTTCCTCCTTTCCGTCATAACGTGATATAATAACATATTCGTCTTTAGGCATGCTGTTTGTTGCATTAAAAGGGCTTATCATGCCTGTTTGAACGGGTGTGGAAGATCTCAAGCCTGTTTATACATGTTTGCCAGGAAGCGATTATTATATAGTAGCCGCGTGTATCTATGAGATAGGGGGTACGATGAAGAAAGCAAGGACTTCGCTTAAGGGGAGGAAATGCAAATTTTCTTCTTGCAAGCATATATTAAGTATCTATAATCATGAACTATATTGTCATGTCCATCTTGGCCAGGTAGACAAGGTGCATAAGCAGAAAGTTTCTAAGTAGAACTTTAAATGTCGTTTCCTGCCAGTTAAATTTTTCCAAATATGTTATGTTCGCTTAAGATGATTCGGGGGTTGTTTGTGGTAAGTGCTTTCTTTTTAGGTGGATGCGCGCGTGTATCTTCAGACCCGGGCAGGGCCTCTCTCAAAAAAGAGGGTATCCCGATACTTTTGTATCATCATATCGCCCAACTGCCTGAGAACGCCAGCCGTTCACAAAAACGATGGACGCTTTCACCGGAAAAATTTGAGGCGCAGATCGCCTGGATCGCCGCGCATGGGTTCCATCCGGTCACGCTCGCTCAATTGGTTGCTCACCGTAAAGAAGGCAAGCCGCTGCCTTCATCCCCGATCGTGCTTTCTTTTGATGATGGGTGGAAAGATCAATATACCGGCGCGTTCCCCGTCTTAGTGAAATATAAGATCCCCGCCACTTTTTTTATTATTACTGATTCTGTCGGCCATTCCGCGTATATGGATTGGAAGCAGCTTGAGGATATGGCTGCGGCTGGAATGGATATTGAACCCCATTCGCATACCCATCCTAAACTAACGGTTTTCCCGGAGCAGTATCTTTCTCGTGAAATCATCGATTCTAAAAAGATCCTGGAAAGCCGTTTCACTAAACCGGCTGTTGTTTTCTCTTATCCTTTCGGCAGTTATAACGATACGGTGATCTCGATAGTCAAACAAGCCGGCTTTGATGCTGCGGTAAGTATAAACGGTTTAAACAACGGGTATATTTTTCGCAAAGACCAGACCTATACGTTAGCGCGATATCCTCTTGAAGGAGGGGATGACTTAGAACAGGTCGCCCGCGTAAAAGGATTTTATCAATGATGTATTCGGCACGGGTTTTGTTTTTAGTTTTGGCTTTTTTGTTCCTTCCTTTTATTCCGGCGCAAAGCAGAAATCCTGAGCCGCGCGCGCTTTTTGTATCCGTTGTGCAGGACACTCCTGTTCTTTCAAGCCGTTATGAGATAGAGAAGCTTATAGGTTTCGCTAAAGACGCCCGCATCACGACGCTCTTTGTGCAGGTGTATCGTAAAAACCAGGCCTGGTTCCCCTCTGAGACCGCTGACGATACCCCGTATCAAAAATGTCTCAAAGATGTTATTGATGACCCTTTTGCGCTCTTGCTCCAGCAAGCTCACCGCGCCGGTATCCAGGTGCATGCCTGGGTGAACATGTTAAGCCTGGCGAATAATCAGGATGCTGTATTCTTGAAGAAATATGGCACTGAGGTCCTGACCAGGAATACGGCGGAAAAAAAGAAACTCCGGGATTTTATGGTTGATTCCCAGTATTTTCTTGAACCGGGAGATCATCGGGTAAGAAATGACCTTGTGAAAATAGTCTCGGAACTTCTTACGCGTTATCCTGACCTGGACGGGATCCAGTTTGACTATGTCCGTTATCCTGATACCGACCCTCATTATGGATATGCAAAAAGCAACGTTGAACGTTTTAAGAAAGCCACCGGACAAAGCATTGTCGACGATAACAGCCGGCTCTGGAAAGATTGGAAGCGCGCTCAGGTTTCCGGATTGTTGGCAGTATTGGTGAAAGAAGCCAGGCGGTTGCGTCCAGGTATTCAAGTTTCTGCGACAGGGTGTATGCCCTATGTCCGGGCGTATTATGAGGCGTATCAGGATTGGCCTTCATGGCTTTCAACCGGCCTGGTAGATTTTGTGACGATCATGAGTTATTCTCCTGACCCGAAAGAATTTGGCCGGTGGATCGAGTCCGTAAAAAAGATCGTGCCTGATTTTTCCAAGATCAAAATCGGCGTGGGAGCTTATAAATTCCTGCGTTCTCCTCAATTGTTCGCGCAGGAATTCCGGCAAAGCCAGGAAGCCGGCAGCGCTAGTGTTATTTTTCACTATGGCAGCTTATTAGAAAATCCCCGGCTTAAAGATGTTTTACTCAGCAGTAAGAAGCAATAAGTACTGCTGCCGGTTCTGAGGCGCCTTCGTAAATCAGGTGGTGTCTAAAAAAGGAGGTAAGTATGGCGGAAATATTACAGGAAAAATGGTTAAAAGGGGTGGCAGTTACTACAACGTGCCTGGCAGTCATGACCGCGATCGCCGCTTCACGCGGAACTGCCTGTGTTTCAAAAACACAGCTTTTAACGGCTATCGAATCGAGTCAGTGGGCGTATTATCAGGCAAAAAGTATCAAACAGAATTTAAGTGAGACGCAAAAGGAAGCTTTTGAGGTCGCTGTCCCGGGCGCTGTCAATGCAGAGCAGAAGGCTTTATACGAGAAAAAAATCGCCACTGTCACACAAGATATAAGCCGCTATAATACGGAGAAGAATCAGATAAGAAAAGACGCTGAAGAAACCGGATTGACTAATAAGCTCCTGGGTAAAAAGGGCAACTATTTTTCGGGTTCGGTAGTTTTCTTCCAGATAGCGATCAT
>CAZPNW010000018.1:0-4352 GCA_964588175.1 uncultured Planctomycetales bacterium | reverse complement strand
TACGGTTTATCCATCCTGAAAAGATCCGGGTCGGAGAAATGCTTTTCGTCGCAGGGTTGGGATTGGTGATCAATGGCGTCAGTACGATATTATTAGCGAAAGTAAGCTCCCATGACCTGAATATTAAAAGCGCTCTTTTACATGAGATCGGGGATATGTTCTCGAGTGTCGCGGTGGTCGCGGCGGGGATCGTTATTTATTATACCGGGAACCCCATCGTCGATCCGGTATTGTCTTTTTTTATCTGTTTACTGATCGTTATCTGGGCAGTACGTTTGATCGGGGATTCTGCCGATATATTGCTGGAATCGACTCCGAAACATCTTAATATTGATGAGATGGTAACTGCCGTTAAATCGCAGGTCCCCGGTATCCATGAGATGCACCATGTGCACGCCTGGACTATCGCCTCCCATATGCATGCTTTGACCGCTCATGTGGTTGTTGACGATTGCCGGGTCAGCAGCGCCGGTGAGCTGTTAAAACAGGTAAATGCGGTGCTTAAAGAGAAATTTGATATTGAGCATACCAATATTCAGTTTGAATGTTTAATTAAAAAGGAGGGGCAGTTACCATGAGTAAATATAAGTGTACGGTTTGCGGGTATGTTTATGACCCGGCGGCAGGGGACGCGACGCAGGGCATTAAACCGGGAACGCCGTTTGAAAAGCTTCCTGATAGCTGGGTTTGCCCTGAGTGTGGCGTCGGCAAAGACCAGTTTGAGAAAATATAAGTTAGAATCCTATGCCCGGCGAATCGCAAGCTAAGATCATAGAAGTTATTCAACGCACGCATAATGTCAAGAGTTTCCGGCTTCACGTGCCTGAGCCGTTGGATTTTACCGCCGGTCAATTCCTCTGCGCGTGGTTAAAGCCAGAAAAGGAATTAAAACGGTATCTTTCAATATCGAATTCCCCTACGGAGAAAGGCTACCTGGAATTTACCAAGAAGATCACCCGGAGCGATTTCTCTCTCCTTTTAGACACACTTGTCGCCGGCGATACGCTGAAGATCCAGTATCCGCTGGGAAAGTTTACCTTGGCCGCGGCGGGAGATTCTCCCGTGGCTTTTCTTTCCGGCGGTATCGGTATTACCCCGATACGGAGTATGTGTAAATATGCCGTTGATAAGAACCTGGGAAAAGATATCGTTTTGCTGTATTCGAACCGTTCAAGAGACGACATTGTTTTTATGGAAGATTTCGAGAAAATGCGGCAGCAGTATGCGGGATTAAAGGTCTGTCATGTCCTCTGTGAGCCTGCGGAGGGGTTCAGGTGTTCAGTAGGAAGGATCGATACCCAGCTGATCAAGCAAGAAGTCCCTGATTACGCGGCGAGGAAATTTTATTTGTGCGGGCCGCCGGCGATGGTTGAAGCGATGAAAAAGCTTTTAAGCCAGGATCTTTCGTTGCCCCAAGAAAATATTATTACGGAGAATTTTACAGGCTATTAGGCGGGATTATCCGCAATAGCCGGGAGGCGTATATGGCAGTCAATAAAATTTTAGAAGGGATTTATTCGGTAGGGGTTGTGGATTGGAATGTGCGCAGTTTCCATGGGCATACCTATTCAACAAACCGCGGAACGACCTATAACGCGTATTTGATCGTTGATGAAAAGGTCACGCTGGTGGATACTGTCTTGGGTTCTTTTGCGGCGGAGTTGATCGAGAACATCCGGCAGGTCGTGCCGGTGGAAAAGATCGATTATATTATCGCCAACCATGTGGAAACCGATCATTCAGGGGCGCTTCCCTCGGTCATGAAGCTTTGCCCAAAGGCAAAAATATTCGGGACCGAGAAATGTAAAGAGGGTTTGTATAAGTATTATTATGGCGATTGGGATTTTCAGGTAGTCAAGACCGGCGATACCTTAAAACTGGGAAAACGCACGCTTCAGTTTATCGCAGCACCGATGATCCATTGGCCCGATAGTATGTTCACCTATTGCCCGCAAGAAGCGTTGCTCTTGCCGAATGACGCTTTTGGCCAGCATTACGCTACCAGCGAGCGTTTTAATGATGAGGTTGAGCCTTGCGCATTAATGGATGAAGCTTTGAAATATTACGCTAATATCCTTTGGCCGTTAGGCGCGGTGATCTCGAGAAAAATAGCCGAAATACAGAAAATGAATATCCCTCTTAAGATGATCGCTCCCAGCCATGGCGTTATCTGGCGGAAGGATCCCTTGCAGATCGTTGATCGCTATGCCTCATGGGCAAATAATGAAGTCAAGCCTAAGGTGGTGATCGTTTATGAGACCATGTGGGGGTCTACCGAGAAAATGGCGCGTAAGATCCTGGAAGGTATCGCTGCTTCGGGGGTGAGCGTTAAACTTTTTGATGTGGCGACAGCGGACCGCACGGAAATTATCAAAGAGATGCTTGATGCCCGGGGTTTTTGTTTCGGTTCTTCAACCCACGATAATGATATGCTGCCTGCTATGGCCGGTTTTATGGAGTTTGTTAAAGGCCTGCTTCCTAAGAACAGGATCGCCTGTGTCTTCGGTTCCCATGGTTGGGCGGGAGGAGCGGTAAAAGAAATTGAAGATGTGTTGAAGGTTGCCGGTGTCGAGGAGGCATTTCCCGGGCTTGCTGTTAAGTTCGCTCCTGATGAGAATGAGGTTAAACGATGTTTTGAGTTTGGCAGAGAATTTGCCTCAAGGCTTTGATAAGTGAATGGTAAAGAAAACAGTTATAAAAAGATGCCGGGTGAGAAAAGCCCTCCAGTATCGATGCGGGGAATGCGGGTTAGCGGTAACGCTTGAGCATTCCTGTTGTTGCCGTCAGCCGTTCGATATTACCTGTTGCGGGAAGTTGATGCGGCAAAGCGGGAGAAACCGTACATGATGGAATTAAAAGACGAGATCGTGCATTTTTTCCAAAACCAAGGTTATGTTCTTGTCTCGACAATAGACCGGGATGGCGGGATACACGCTTCATGTAAAGGTATTGTTACGATCGATGCTGCGGGGCGCGTATATTTGCTTGATCTGTATAAAGGAGTGACGTTCGAAAATATGAAGCGTTGCCCGAATATAAGTGTTTCCGCGGTTGATGAGCATCGTTTCAAAGGATTTTGCCTTAAAGGCAAGGCTCGTATCGTCCCCGTAGAGCAGGTTGATCCTCAGATAGTTTCTTCCTGGGAAGAGAAGATCAACAGCCGTTTGAGTAAGCGGATCGTGAAGAATATTCAGGGTGAAAAAGGGCATCAAAAACACCCGGAAGTATTGCTGCCGAAGCCTGAATATATGGTCGTTATGGATGTGGTAGCGGTTATTGACCTAACGCCGCATCATTTAAGGGAAACAGCGCGTCAGAAATAAGCTTGATCAATGGAGGGTTTCGCCTGCCTGCCGGCAGGCAGGCTTTCTGCTTACACCCGGCGCTAATCGGAATTGCGCCGGTATGCCGCTTTCTGCGGCAGAATTGCGTGGGTATGCGCCTTTCTGGCGAACACCCCGCGCTTATTGGAATGGCGCAGGTATGCGGCTTTCTGCCGCAAGGAGGAGGGTGATGGGTAAGAATGTTAAAGTTTACAGTACGCCGACTTGTCCGTATTGTGTGAGAGTAAAACAATTCTTAAAAGACAATAACGTGGTTTTTCAGGATATGGATGTTTCGGTAAATCAGGCTATGGCGGCAGAAATGATATCGAAGTCAGGCCAGATGGGTGTTCCGGTGCTCGATATAGAGGGGACAATTATTGTCGGTTTTGATAAGGGACGGATTCAGCAGGCTTTGGAGATATAAAGGGATCAGAAAATTACCGTTTGATATATGGATATGTATGATCTGATTATTATCGGTGCCGGCCCTGCCGGCATTACCGCGGCGGTATATGCTGCCCGTAAGAAAATGCGTTTTCTGATGGTCAGTAAAGATGTCGGCGGCCAGGCGGCATGGAGCGGTGATATTGAGAATTATACCGGTTATCAGTTTATTTCCGGCCCGGAATTAGTGCATAAGTTTGAAGAACATATGCGTACGTATAGTATTGATCTTAAGGAGGGGGAAGCAGTGTCCGGCATCCTTGGCTCCGGCGATTCCTTTACGGTCCAGACGCAAACGAGTGGTTGGCAGTCTAAAACTTTGATCATTTGTTCGGGCAAGCGGTCCCGGGAGTTAGGAGTTTCCGGTGAACGGGAATTCCGCAACCGCGGATTGACCTATTGCGCTACCTGTGACGGCCCGCTTTTCAGCGGGAAAGACGTTGCAGTGATCGGAGGAGGAAATTCCGCTCTGGATGCGGCTTTGCAAATGATGCGTATCGCGCGCAAAGTATACCTGATCAATAATACTGCCGGGTTGGAAGGCGATGCTGTTATGCGGGAGAAGGTCGCTCAAAGCCCGAT
>CAZPNW010000017.1:0-12412 GCA_964588175.1 uncultured Planctomycetales bacterium | reverse complement strand
AAGGTTTCCTTTAGTGAGGATAAGCTGCTGGAGAATGCTACGTGTGTTATCAATGCTATTAATGAAGCAAAGCCGGCATCGGTAAAAGGCAAATTCGTCAAAGGGATTTGCCTTTCTTCATCGATGAATCCCGGGCTTATGATCGAAGGATAAATGACGGTATGAAAAAGTTAGGGCTTTTAGTAAAAGAAATCTCGGAAAGCAGTATCAAACAGAATATTAAGGATTCGGAAAGTGTTTTCGTGATCAAGTATTCCGGATTATCCAGCCCTGATATCTGTTCATTGAGGCAGTCGCTGCATAAGGCAGGCGCTTCTTTGTTCGTGGTCAGGAATACCATCGCCCGGCGCGCTCTGAAAGAATGCAACCGGCAGGACCTGGTTAAGACTATCGACGGGCCGTGCGGTTTTGTCTTCGTGAAAGAAGAGCCGGTGGGTGTGTCAAAGATCTTATGCGATTTTACCAAGGATCATGAGCCTTTAAAGCTGGAAGGCGGTTTCTTGCAGGAGAGGATCCTGGATAAAAAAGATATTGAGGCGCTTGCGAAATTGCCTTCGATAGACGTATTGCGCGCGCAGGTAGTGGGGGCGTTAAAATCTCCTATTAACGGCGTGGTTATGGTCTTAAGCCAGACTTTAAGGAAGTTCTTGTATTGTTTGGACCAAATAAAGAATAAAAAAGGCAGTTAACGTCATCGTTTCGTTTATAGATCGAACAATTGAATAAATTAAAAATTTAAAGGAGGAAAAAATGAGCGTGAAAATGGAAGAAATGATCAAATCGATTGAAGAAATGACGGTACTTGAACTTTCTGACCTGGTGAAAGCTTTGGAAGAGAAGTTCGGTGTCCAGGCAAATATGCCGATGATGGCTGCTCCTATGGGCGGCGGTGCGGCAGCAGCGGCAGCTCCTGCAGTTGAAGAGAAAACGGTATTCAGCGTTGTAATAGCGAATGCCGGTTCTAACAGGATAGCCGTTATCAAAGAAGTCCGTGCGATCACCAGCCTCGGTTTAAAAGAAGCAAAAGACTTAGTTGATGCTGCCCCGAAAGCGGTTAAAGATGGTGTCCCGAAAGAAGAAGCTGAAGAGATGAAGAAGAAGCTTGAAGCGGCAGGTGCGACGGTTGAATTGAAATAATACACGTTTTCCGCTTTTATTAGAGATCCGGTGAGGAGCGGTTTTAATCCACCAGGGGAGTTCCCAGAAGGAAAAAGAGTCAATGATTAAGCGAAAGAACTTTGCAAAATTTAAAGAAGTTGTCGAAATGCCGAACTTGTTGGATATCCAGACGGTATCCTA
This sequence comes from uncultured Planctomycetales bacterium, assembly GCA_964588175.1. GTDB lineage: Bacteria > Omnitrophota > Gorgyraeia > Gygaellales > Profunditerraquicolaceae > JBAZTA01. The sequence goes on along the minus strand of CAZPNW010000017.1, from coordinate 11,113 downwards.
CAAGGAATTCTTGCAGATGGATGTTGCTCCGAATCAGAGGCAGCATGTCGGATTGCAGGAAGTTTTCGAAGATGTATTCCCTATTGAAAGCCCTGAACGCTCGATCCGCCTTGAATTCATCAGCTACACCCTCGGCAAATCGAAATATAATATCGGGGATTCCAAAAAACGCTCATTGACGTATGCAGCTCCTCTGAAGGTGAAATTCAGGCTTACTACTCCTCATGAGACCAAGGAGCAGGATGCCTATTTCGGCGAAATACCGCTGATGACTGAAACGGGGAGTTTTATTATTAATGGCGATGAGCGTGTCGTTGTCAGCCAGTTGCAGCGTTCGCCGGGTGTTTCTTTTGAAGAAGAAGAGCATCCGACCGGCAAAAAGATCTTTTATGGCCGGATCATCCCCTATCGCGGAGCCTGGCTTGAATTCAAATACGATTTATCGGAGACCATCATCGCGTATGTTGACAGGCGCAAGAATTTTCCCGCTACTCAGATCCTGAGGATCCTGGGTTTCTCCACCGAAGAAGAGATCATTAAAGCCTTTGGTAAAGATTATCCCGAAATACAGAATACCTTAAAGAAAGACCTTACCAAGAATAAAGAAGAAGCATATCTTGATTTTTACCGGAAAATGCGCCCTACTGAGCCGGTTACCAAAGAGGCTTCTGAAGGGTTGTTCTATAAATTATTCTTTGACCCGAACCGTTACGATTTATTGAATTCCGGGCGGTTCATCCTTAATAGGAAGCTGGGCATGGATGTTTCATTAGAAAAGACCGTGCTTGACTCTGCGACCGTCATTAAAGTTATTGAATATTTGATCAGGCTTAAAGAAGGTATCGGCAAGATCGATGATATCGACCATCTGGGGAATCGCCGTATTAAGACAGTCGGCGAATTGGTCCAGAATCAGGTCCGTATCGGCATGAGCCGTGTGGAGCGGTCCATCCGGGAACGCTTAAGCGTGATGGGGGATCTGGCGGTCCTCAATGTCCATTCCTTTATCAATTCAAAATTATTTTCCATACAGTTGCATGATTTTTTTGCGCGCAGCCAGTTGTCACAGTTCATGGACCAGGTCAATCCTCTGGCTGAAATGACGCATAAGAGGCGTTTAAGCGCTGTCGGCCCCGGTGGTCTCTCAAGGGAGCGCGCCGGGTTTGAAGTCCGCGATATCCATCCGTCCCACTACGGCAGGATCTGCCCGATAGAGACCCCTGAAGGCCCGAACATCGGTTTGATCTCTTCCATGAGCACCTATGCGCGGGTAAACGCATTAGGTTTTCTGGAAACTCCCTATAGAAAAGTTGAAAATTCACATGTGACCCGTAAGATAGATTATTTGACCGCCGATATTGAAGAAGAAAAGATGATCGCGCAGGCAAATGTTCCTATAGATGCCGATAGTAATTTTAGTGAGAAAGAAGCTTCCTGCAGGTATAAAGGCGATTTTCCGAAAGTGCATCCAAAGCAGGTCGAATATATGGATGTTTCTCCCCGGCAGCTGGTTTCGGTTGCCGCGTCCTTGATCCCGTTCTTGGAGCATGATGATGCAAACCGCGCGCTTATGGGTTCAAACATGCAGCGTCAGGCAGTGCCGTTAATGATCACTGATCCTCCGATTGTGGGTACCGGTATGGAACGAAAAGTCGCTTATGATTCAGGCGCGGTCGTTGTCTCTGAAGATTCCGGTAAGGTCACTGCGGTTGACGGTTCATCGATTACTATTGGGAAAAGAGCTTATCCGCTTAAGAAATTCCTGCGTACAAACGCTGATACGTGTTTAAATGAGCGGCCGTTGGTGAAATTAGGCGAACATATTGAAAAAGGGCAGGTCATTGCCGACGGTATTGCGACCAAAGACGGTGAGTTGGCGTTAGGAAAGAATTTGCTGGTGGCGTTTATGACGTGGAGAGGGTATAACTTTGAAGACGCTATTTTGATCAGCGAAAAAATCGTTAAAGAGGATGTTTTTACCTCTATTCATATAAAAGAGTTTGAGATCGAAGCGACAGAGACCCGCTTAGGAAATGAAGAAGTTACCCGCGATATCCCTAATGTGAGCGAAGAATCTTTGAAGAACCTGGATACCATAGGTGTTATCCGTATCGGCGCGGAAGTCAACCCCGGCGATATTATCGTAGGTAAAGTCACTCCTAAGACAGAATCTGAGCTTTCTCCGGAAGAGCGCCTGTTGCGCGCTATATTCGGTGAAAAAGCTTCCGATGTCCGTGATACTTCATTGCGCGTACCGCCGGGTGTCGAAGGTGTCGTAGTCGATGTGCATATTTTTCAGAGAAAAGAGCGCGGCAGGAAATCAAAGGAAGATAAGACCAAGGAGCTGGCAAAGATCCGTGAATTGAAAGCTTATTATAAGCAGGAGATCGAGTTCCTGGAGAATGAGCGTGTCACGCGGTTAAGCCAGATTATAGGTATAGATAAATCAAAACTTGATCGTGCCCGCATCAATGATAATGAAGAAGCAAAGATCATGGCTGCTTCTTTTGAAGAGCAGATGAATGAATTATTAGCTGAACAGCAGCATGAGATCGAGAATGTCAAACGCGGGGATGAGTTGCCTCCGGGAGTATTAAAAAGGGTAGTAGTATATATTGCCACGAAGCGTAAACTTTCGGTCGGAGATAAGTTATCCGGCCGGCACGGAAATAAAGGTGTTGTTGCCAGGATCATGGCTGAAGAGGATATGCCTTATTTAGCTGACGGCACTCCTGTTGAGATCGTATTGAATCCGCTGGGTGTCCCTTCCCGTATGAACATCGGGCAGATCCTGGAGACCCATTTAGGCTGGGCGGCAAAAGCGTTAGGTTTGACGATCATGAGCTCTGTTTTCGATGGCGCTGCTGAAAGCGAAATCAAGGAAATGCTTAAAAAAGCAGGGTTGCCTGAAGATGGAAAAGCTCAGTTGTATGACGGCTATAGCGGCGAACCGTTTGACCAGAAGATAACCGTGGGATATATCTACATGATGAAATTGATCCATCTTGCCGACGAAAAGATCCATGCCCGTTCTATCGGGCCCTACTCGCTGGTTACCCAGCAGCCCTTGGGCGGCAAGGCTCAGTTCGGCGGGCAGCGTTTGGGAGAAATGGAAGTATGGGCTTTAGAGGCGTATGGGGCAGCGTTTACGCTGCAGGAAATGCTTACCGTTAAGAGCGATGATGTTTCAGGAAGGACGCGTATTTACGAAGCTATTGTCAAAGGTGAACAGCGTTTAAGCCATGGTGCTCCTGAATCTTTTAACGTTTTAGTCAAAGAGTTACAGGGATTAGGTTTAGATATCCGTATGGAGAAGGCAAAATAATGGAAGAGAGTATCCTGTTTGATAATATAACGATTAGGCTTGCCTCGACTCAGATCATCCGTTCCTGGTCCAAGGGTGAAGTTAAGAAAGCCGAGACCATTAATTACCGTACTTTGAAACCTGAAAAAGACGGTTTATTCTGCGAGAGGATATTCGGGCCGGTCCGCGATTATGAGTGTAACTGCGGAAAATATAAAGGCATTAAATTCAAAGGTATTACCTGCGACCGTTGCGGGGTCACGGTCGATCGTTCTTCTGTCAGAAGAGAGCGTATGGGGCATATTGAATTGGCAGCTCCGGTCACGCATATTTGGTTCTTCAAGGTAGTCCCCAGCCGCCTGGCGGCTTTAATGGATATGAGCCTGAGGGATATGGAAAAGGTCATTTATTACGAAGAATATATTGTTATCGACCCCGGCACGACCCCCTTAAAGAAAAAAGAATTATTAAATGAAGAGAAATACCAGGAAGCTTTGGAGAAATACGGTTCAAAGTTCAAGGCTGAGATCGGGGGTGCCGCGGTTCAGACGCTCTTGAAGGAATTAGATTTAGACGTATATTGCAGAAAGTTACGCAAAGATTTAGAGAAATCAAAAGAAGTCCTGCTTAACCGTAAGACTCTTAAAAGCTTAAAGATCGTTGAGGATTTCAGGAAATCGGGCAATAAGCCGGAGTGGATGGTCATTGAAGTGTTGCCGGTCATTCCTCCTGATCTAAGGCCGTTAGTACCGCTTGACGGGGGAAGATTCGCGACTTCCGATCTGAACGATCTATACCGCAGGGTCATCAACCGTAATAACCGTTTACGTAAATTAATTGAATTGAATGCGCCTGAGATCATTATCCGTAATGAAAAACGGATGCTGCAGGAGTCCGTTGACGCGTTATTGGACAATGGCAGGCACGGTAAGCCGGTCGTCGGCGCGAATAACCGTCCCTTAAAATCTCTTGCCGACATGTTAAAAGGTAAGCAAGGACGGTTCAGGCAGAATTTGTTAGGTAAGCGTGTCGATTATTCAGGCCGTTCGGTTATTGTTGTCGGCCCTGACCTGAAGCTTCATGAATGCGGCCTGCCAAAACAGATGGCGCTGGAATTGTTTGAGCCGTTCATCATTAAGAAATTGAAAGAAAAAGGGTTTGTGCATACTATTAAAGGTGCGCGCCGTATGGTCGGCCACGGCAAGATCGAAGTTTGGGATATACTGGATGAGGTTATCAAGGACCATCCGGTATTGTTGAACCGCGCGCCTACTCTGCACCGTTTAAGTATCCAGGCCTTCCAGCCTGTTTTGACCGAAGGTAAAGCGATCAAGATCCATCCTCTGGTTTGTACGGGTTTTAACGCTGATTTCGACGGGGACCAGATGGCTGTCCATGTACCGCTATCCCTGGAAGCCCAGATGGAATCAAAGGTCTTGATGCTTTCCGTCAATAATATCTTTTCGCCCGCGCATGGCCGGCCTATTGTTACTTCGACGCAAGATATTATCCTGGGGCTTTCATATATGTCTAAAGAGAGAACCGGTTCTAAGGGTGAGAATAAGATCTTCAGCAATGCTGAAGAAGTCATCTGCGCCTATGAAGATAAAGTGGTCGAAATTCATGCCAAGATCAAGCTGCGGGTGGAGAGCTTCTTTAATCTGGAAGAAAAGAAATTGTATCCCGGTAAACAAATGATCGCGACGACTGTCGGCAGGGTCATCTTCAATCAGGTCCTGCCTGAAGGTTTTGGCTTCGTGAGCAAAGAGCTTAACAAGTCCAATGTCGGTGATATCGTTGCTGAAAGCCATAAACGTTTTGGGCATACCCGTACGATCCAGTTATTGGATGATATAAAGAAACTCGGGTTCGAAATGGCGACCTTAGGCGGGATCTCTATCGGTATCGATGACCTGGTTATTCCTCATGCCAAGCAGGAAGTATTGAAGGAAGCCCGCGAAGAGGTTGCTAAAGTCGATGACCAGTACCGTAAAGGTGTTATTACCGACCGCGAACGTTATAACAAAGTTATTGATATCTGGACACACGCAACCGATAGAGTATCGGATTTCTTGTTTAAAGAGATGTTGCCGTTTAATCCGATCTTTATGATGGCTGATTCGGGTGCCCGCGGTTCGAAATTACAGGTGCGCCAGTTATCAGGTATGCGCGGTTTGATGGCTAAGCCGTCGGGCGAGATCATCGAAAACCCTATTACGGCGAATTTTAAAGAAGGTTTAACGGTTTTGGAGTACTTCCTTTCGACGCACGGCGCCCGCAAAGGCCTTGCTGATACGGCTTTAAAGACCGCTGACGCAGGTTATTTAACGCGCCGGCTTATTGACGTCGCCCAGGAAATCATTATTAATGAAGAAGATTGCGGCACGCTTAACGGTATCACGGTGCAGGCGATCACCGAAGGCAATGAGGTCGTGGTGAGTTTACGCGAACGTATTATCGGGAGGGTCGCCCTTGATAATATCGTTGATATTATTACCGATAGCGTTATTGTCGAACTGGGCCAGCAGATCACGGAAGAAAAAGCCGAGATGATCGAGACCTTAGGCATTGAGAAAATACGTATTCGCAGCGTCTTAACCTGCGAATCTGATAAGGGTGTATGTGTTAAATGCTACGGAAGGAATCTGGCGACGGGCAGGATGATCGAACTGGGTGAAGCAGTGGGTGTTGTTGCCGCGCAGAGCATCGGTGAACCCGGCACGCAGTTGACCCTGCGTACGTTCCATATCGGAGGTACCGCATCCAGGATCGTTGAGCAGTCTTTTATTAAAGCTAAGAATAAAGGTTTGATCAAATGCCATAATCTGAGGGTCGTTCCGAAACGGAAAGAATTTGTTGTTTTAAACAGGAACGGTTCTATCAGTATCAATGATAAAGAAGGGCGTGAATTTGAACGCTATTTGATCCCTCAGGGCGCTTTTGTCAGCTTCAAGGACGGCGATGAACTGGAAAAGGGAGTATCATTCGTGCATTGGGACCCCTATACATCTCCGATCCTCACCGAAGTCACCGGTCAGGTTAAGTATGAAGATTTAAAACACGGTGTTACCGTGACCGAAGAATTGAACCCGGTCACAAAATTGACTGAACATGTGGTCGTTGAGCATAAACAGGAATTCCATCCGCAGATACTTATTCTGGATGAGAAAAAGGATGTTATGGGTATCTATCCTATCCCTGTGGGAGCGCATATCCTGGTAAAAGACGGGCAGACGGTGGAAGCAGGCGACCTTATTGCCAAGATTCCGCGTTTGAGCGTTAAAACAAGGGATATCACGGGCGGCCTTCCGCGCGTTGCGGAGTTGTTTGAAGCCCGCCGTCCGAAGGATCCGGCGATCATCAGTGAAATCGACGGATTTGTCGAGTTCGGCCAGACGAAGAAAGGCCAGCGGCTTATCATTGTCAAGTCGCCGACAGGCATGGCCCGGGAATACATTATCCCTCACGGCAAGCATCCGAATGTCTATAAAGGCGATAAGGTGATTGCCGGACAGCAGTTAACTGACGGGCCGGTTGTCTTGCAGGATATTTTACGCGTCTGCGGTGATAAAGTGCTGCAGGAATATTTAGTCAATGATGTGCAGGAAGTTTATCGGTTACAAGGCGTGCATATCAATGATAAACATATAGAGGTCATCATTAGACAGATGTTGAAGAAGGTCAGGGTTGAAGAAGCAGGCGATACGGATTTCTTGCCGATGCAGCAAGTTGATAAATGGCAGTTCCAGAAAGAGAATAACCGCGTGAGCAAGAAAGGCGGCAAGCCTGCCCAAGCGACTCCGTTATTATTGGGTATAACAAAAGCATCTTTGACTACGGAGAGTTTTATTTCCGCTGCCAGCTTTCAGGAAACGACCCGGATGCTTACTGAGGCGGCGACCGCGGGAAAACGGGATGATCTTCTCGGTTTGAAAGAGAACGTCATTGTCGGGCATTTGATCCCTGCCGGCACCGGTTTCGCGCACCATAGAGAGATTGACGTAGTAAAAGTAGCCCCGGAGAAAGAAGCAACTTCCACGGAAAAGTCGAAGGATTAATCGTATGCCAACTATAACACAATTAATTAGATTCGGTAGGATTTCAAAAAGAAAGAAAACAAAATCACCGGCGCTTAAGGCGTGCCCTCAGAGAAGAGGGGTTTGTATCCAAGTCCGTACCATGACGCCTAAGAAACCCAACTCTGCGCTTCGTAAGATCGCCAGGGTCCGTTTAACGACGGGGATCGAAGTCACGGCGTATATTCCCGGTGAAGGGCATAATCTTCAGGAACACTCTATTGTTTTGGTAAGAGGCGGGCGTGTAAAAGATCTGCCGGGCGTGCGGTATCATATTGTCAGAGGGACTTTGGATGCGGCTGGTGTCAATACAAGAAAGAAATCACGCTCAAAATACGGGGCGAAGAGGCCTAAATAGTTAACCCAATAACGCGTTAATCCGGCATCCGCGTGATACCGGATAAACAAAAAATCATGAGAAGAAAAAGAGTCTTTAAAAGAGAATTAGTGTCAGATCCGAAATTCAACAGTAAGGTCGTCGGGAAATTCATCAACATGATCATGCTTGAAGGCAAGAAATCGATCGCTGAGAAAATGGTGTACAGCGCTTTCGAGATCGTTAAAAACCAGTTGAATGAGCCGGACGCGTTGAAAGTTTTCCATAAAGCTATTGATAATGCGCGTCCCCGGCTGGAAGTCAAACCCCGGCGTGTGGGTGGGGCGACGTATCAGGTCCCTATCGAAGTCAGGCAGGAACGCGGGACGTCTATTGCGCTTCGCTGGCTTCGGGATTTCGCGAAATCAAAAAAAGGCAAGCCCATGCAGGAGAGGCTTGCGGATGAGATTATTGCCGCCTTTAAAGGTGAAGGCGCCTCGATCAAAAAGAGAGACGATACTCACAAGATGGCTGAGTCTAACAAGGCTTTTGCCCACTTTAGGTGGTAATTATATAAATGGATAGAAAAATACCTTTAGAAAAACTTAGGAATATTGGGATCATCGCTCATATTGACGCCGGAAAGACCACGACGACTGAACGGATCTTGTTCTTCACGGGAAGGACGTATAAGATCGGGCAGGTTGATGATGGTACGGCAACGATGGATTGGATGGTACAGGAGCAGGAGCGCGGTATTACCATTACTTCCGCGGCGACTACCTGTACGTGGAAAGATAAGCATATCAATATTATCGATACTCCCGGACACGTCGATTTTACCGTAGAAGTCGAGCGGTCTTTAAAAGTTTTGGATGGGGCTGTCATCGTATTTTGCGCGGTCGGAGGAGTTGAACCTCAATCAGAGACCGTATGGCGCCAGGCTGACCGCTATAGCGTTCCGCGTATCGCCTTTGTCAATAAGATGGACCGGACCGGCTGTGATTTTATGGAAACCCTTGACCAGATGCGTAAACGTTTAGGGGCCCATTGCTCGGTGATCCAGCTGCCCTATGGGAAAGAGGATACGTTCAAGGGAGTCGTTGATTTAGTTGAACAGAAATTGTACTTATACAAAGATGATACCGGTAAAGAATTCGATACCGTAGACGTCCCCGCTGAAATGGCCGCGGATGTTGAGAAATTTCGCGCCGAGCTCATCGAAAAACTGGCGGAAGTCGATGATAAGATGCTGGAAAAATACCTGCGTCAGCAGGAAGTGAGCGTCCCGGAGATCAAGGAATCTATCAGGAAAGCGGTAGTGACGAATAAATTTATACCCGTATTATGCGGGGCATCGTTTAGGAATAAGGGCGTGCAGATGCTTTTAGACGCGGTCGTCGATTATTTGCCTTCGCCTCTGGATGTCCCGCCGATCAAAGGGACCGATCCTGAAACAGGTGAATTTGAAGAGATCGTTGCTTCGGACAAAGCGCCGTTCTGCGCTCTCTGTTTTAAAATAGCGACAGACCCGTTTGTCGGAAAGATCAATTATATCCGTGTTTATTCAGGGACCTTGAATTCAGGTACCTATATTTATAATGCTACGAAAAGAGTCAGGGAGCGTATCACGAAATTGGTCAAGATGCATGCGAATCGGCAGGAGATCGTTGAAACTCTTTTTACCGGCGATATTGCCGCGGCGGTGGGCTTAAAAGATACCAAGACCGGCGATACCCTCTGTACTGAAAATAGCCATATACTGCTTGAAGCGATGCGTTTTCCTGAACCGGTCATCCAGCAGGCGATCGAGCCTAAGACCAAGAATGACCAGGAAAAGCTTGGCTTGGCGTTGCATAAATTACTTGAAGAAGATCCGTCCTTCCGCGTGATCTATAACCATGAAACCGGGCAGACCGTTATGTCAGGTATGGGGCAATTGCATTTGGAAGTCATCAGTGACAGGATCTTGCGTGAATTCAACGTGCAGGTCCAGGTCGGTATGCCGGAAGTAGCGTATCGGGAAACGATCAAGAAAAAAGTCCATGTGTCGGGGAAATTCATTCAGCAATCCGGTGGCCGCGGCCAGTACGGCCATGTGGTCATTGAGCTTGAGCCTCAGGAAACTCCCGGGACAGGGGTCACGTTTGAAAACAAGATAAAAGGCGGGTCTATTCCTCAGGAATTCATCCCGTCGGTAAAGCAGGGTATCATGGAGACCGCGAAAAGCGGTGTCTTGGCAAGTTATCCGGTCACCGATATTAAAGTTACCCTGGTTGACGGTTCATACCATGATGTTGATTCCTCAGAACTTGCTTTTAAGATGGCAGCAGGCATGGCATTAACTGACGGATTACGAAAAGCCCATTCAGTATTGCTTGAGCCGATCATGGATATGGAAATTACTGCTCCGGAAGAATTCATGGGTACGGTGATCGGCGACCTTAGTTCCCGGCGCGCTAAGATTATTTCTATAACGCCTCGTGCTAATGTCAGGGCGATCAGAGTCGATGTCCCATTGGCGGAGATTTTTAATTATGCGACTGTAATGCGTTCTTTAACACAGGGGCGGGCATCCTATACTATGGAGCCCTCGTTTTATACAGAGGTGCCAACACATATATCGGAGAAAATCGTCGCAGGTTTTTCCTCTGTGGGTCAAAAAAAAGCCGTATAACTAATCAGGAGGTGAAATAATGGCTAAAGAGAAGTTTGTAAGGTCAAAACCACATGTTAATATCGGAACCATAGGTCACATCGATCACGGCAAGACAACACTTACTGCGGCTATTACTCACGTATTGGCAAAGATGGGAAGAGCAACAGAACGTCAATACGCTGATATCGCCAAAGGCGGTACGGTCAGGGATGAAACCAAAGTTGTTACTATTTCTGTCGCGCACGTTGAATATGAAACAGAGAACCGTCATTATGCCCATATAGATTGTCCGGGACACGCCGATTACATTAAGAACATGATTACCGGTGCAGCCCAGATGGACGGGGCAATACTGGTCGTTTCTGCAGCCGACGGCCCGATGCCTCAGACCAGAGAGCATATTCTTTTGGCTCGTCAGGTTAATGTTCCTTCTATCGTTGTGTATTTGAATAAAGTCGATACCGTCCAGGACAAAGAATTGATCGATTTGGTTGAGATGGAAGTCAGGGATCTCTTGACCAAATACGGTTATCCGGGCGAAAAAACCCCGATCGTTAAAGGAAGCGCTTTAAAGGCATTGCAGGCGGCTGACGCGAATAGCCCGGATGCTGCTTCTATCCATGAATTGATGAAGGCTGCGGACGAATTTATTTCGTTACCGCCCCGGGAACTTGATAAGCCTTTATTGATGGCGGTCGAAGACGTCTTTACCATTGAAGGTAGAGGTACGGTTGGTACGGGCAGGATCGAACGCGGTA
>CAZPNW010000016.1:0-4426 GCA_964588175.1 uncultured Planctomycetales bacterium | reverse complement strand
TGATGAATAAAGCGAAGATCACAATGCCCAAAGTAAAAATATAGGGTTTCTTTAACTCTACTCCCAAGAAAATGTTACAGAGCGCGAAAGTCACTAAAACAGCGTTCATCACTATCGTATTCAACAATATTGTATGCGGGCTCATTAATAAAACAAAGCTTCCCGCTAAGGCTGCGGTCATTGCAGTTAATTCTATCCGGCTTGATTTATTCCTGAAATAGTCCGACCTTACTTCATCAAGGACAAACAAAACTATGCCCCCCGCGAGTGTCAGCGACCCGAAGAGATAGACATTGTTTGCTGTTTCCCCCCATTCACCCAGGAGCGCTTTGAACGCTAAAAGATAGACGCAAATAAATGTCACTAAGTAGCCGAATATTTTATAGATCACCGGGAATAAAAAGCCCTTTCTGCGGGAAAACATCCCGACTGAATAGATAGCTATCCCCAGGAATGATTGGAAGAGCGTGAATTGCAGTCCGTCAAAGGTATAATAAAACAACCGGGAAAGGGCGGATACCGCCAAATTCATCCCTATTACCGAGCCAAGCAGGCAAATGACCAAACTCTTCTCTACCTTATCTTTATACGTCAAATAAAATATATATCCTATAGGCAGGAGAAAATAGACATTAGGCTGAAGTTGCCTTACGGTAAAACAAGTGATATCCCAGAAGATAAACGAAAGGCAGGCCGTATAAAGATACCCGCGCTCATCTTTGCGGGCTACATAACAGGCCAATAAGCCGACGCTGATCAAAAGCGCCAGCCATTCATATTTATTAAAACAGCAGTAAAAAGACGCCGACAGCAGGCCAATGATATTGATCCTGCGGCTGACGATCAAATCTTTAGCCGTCGGCAGCATAATGAGAAAAATAATAAGAGGATAATAATAATTAGCTGCAGTGTTAGTCCCGCTATAAAGGAAGTTCCAGATAATGAACAATGCAGACGCGAGAATGTGCACATAACTATTCTTAAAAAAAACAGCAACGGGCACAAGAGGGAACGCCCACAACAACATGATATACCAGTTCTCGGCAGTAGGGATATTGTAGATCTGCCCGATGAGCGCTATCGTCCCTCCCCAGAAAAGTGAGGCTAAAAGCAATAAACCTTTGCCTAAATGAGCAAAACCCTCTTTTTCGTAGCTGTAGATGTACCCTGCGTAGAGTGTGCCGAGAGTGACGGCTAAGAGCATCACCGTCCTGACAAGAGCAGGGATCCTCTGCCAGTTGGAACCCACGAAAAAGATAACGCCTAAACCCACGAATATAACGCCGACAAGCGTGAGGATCTTAACCATATCCATCTTTTTCCCGGCAGCCGCTCTTTCTAATTTATATAGGTTTAAGAGAGCATCACCCTGCTCTTTACTGATAATATTTTTCTCCTCCCATAACGGGATCTCCCGCCGCAACCAGGAAACAGGTTTTTTAAATCCGCGAGAGACTACTTTCACAATAGCAAAAATAATGACTCCCCATACGAACAGACTCAATAGCATGCTCAAGATCATCCGACCCTCCTGTTATACTAAAAGAATACTTCTAACTTCTCTTCATAAAATCACGGTTAATTATTATGATTATATCACTGGACTGGATTTATAAAACAATTCTTTGCCGCAGAAGGCGGCACACCGGCGCAATACCGCCGCAGAAGGCGGCGTACCCAGCCACACCAATTAGGCTGGGTGCGATCTGCGCCGGGTGTGGTCGGTTGTCGGTGTTTGTGACCATTACACTATGAGTCAATTGCAAAGAGCCAAGGGAATGCTTGTCGTCATTCTGAGGCTAAGTCGTAGTCGCCTTACGAAGAATCTATTTATCTAAAAGATCCTTCCTTATAGATACGTAAGCGACTCAGGATGACGAAAGGGGTAAGCTAAGCTGTCACCGTTTTTCCAATTATTCACAACCGTAGTCCGGGTTTAAACCCGGGCTACTTACTAAACTTTCCCAACCATGACAATAAAGGATGTCATCCCCTCATCCTATAATTGAGACCCGGATAAGAGCTCTCTTGCCCCATGCTTATCTTGAATATATACTTCAGGAATAAATTCGATTGAATTGGGGATAAGATCGGCTATGACTTTCTTTAAGCGCGCCTGTTGTGTTGCATTCTGAGCATCAAAGATAGGATTAAGGCTCAGATCGTTCAATAAAAGGATGACCGGGACACGCGAGAATGTATAATCCTTTAAAAGCTGCTTGATAAGAAGGTCCAAATACTCCGGCTTGTCTTTGAATACATCAACCGCGGTTTTAAAAGTGATCTTCCCCCAATCTTCATCGATCTTCTTATGCATGAGCGCGTAGACGGAGGAATACTTGACCAACGCGGTCTTTCCGGGCGACAAACTCCTGGCCTCATTGATAATGACGGTGGTAAGCTCGGAATGTTTAAAAGATTTAATTTCTTTATAGATATCGATGGCGAGAAGGTCGAAAGTATAAACGCCGCGCACGCTGGAGGTGGCCGCAATGGTGCTGCGCTTTACAAAATCCTCAACCGCATCCCAAAGAAGCACTTCATCATTTCGAATGAAATTTAATCCCAGAAAATCACAGGATTGATCTTCACGGAGAGCTTTATATTGGCGGACTTTCGCCTCATTATGCCCGGAATAAGTAATTTCGTCAAAAAGCGGCATATGCCGGAAGAGGCTTGAATCTTGAAACCCCGAATCGATCAAATTAATCATAACCTAAGCAAAGGAACGTTTGTTCCTATATTTTACACATCTCTATCCATACCAATGCCTGCCCTCAAAAGTGACTGCACTTTATTTTTATCTTGGAGATGCAGAAATCGCGCGGCTTTTTACATAAAGAGGCAAATCAATCTGAACTTCCGTTCCCTTGCCGATTTGGCTTTCTATACGCATCGAGCCTGCGTGCAAACCTACTATCTGCCGGCAGACCGACAACCCTAACCCCGTTCCTTCTGCTTTAGTGCTAAAGAACGGTTCAAACACTTTATCAAGGCTGTCTTTATCAATGCCGACCCCATTATCCTTAAAAGAGATCTTTACGAGCTTTTGATCATTACAGACCCCTATTTCTATCCTGCCTCTGTGGTCCGGCAGGGCGTCACTGGCATTATTGAGTATGTTATAAAACACTTCTTTCACCTGAAGCGGGTCAGCATCGATCATGAGCGATTCTACTGATCCGGCCTTTCTATGAATAGTGACATCCTTTTTAACCTGCTTACGGACATGGTCTATACATTCATTCAAAAGGACACAGATATCGATCTTTTCATAGCAGGGAGGCCTAAGCTTGGAATAAAATAAAAGATTGCTGATGATCGTTTCGCTTTCAACGATCTTCTTCTCTATATTTTGCAAATTCTTTAACAATGAAGCATCCTGTGTCTTTCGTTTGATGTTAGACGCCGCTAAACTTATCGTAGACAATGGATTCCTCAGTTCGTGCGCCACTGTCGCCGCTAAAGTCCCGATATCAGCAAGCCGTTTAGTCCTATCCAATTCCTGCTGCCTCAAATTCAACTCATCGTGCGCATTACTAAGCTTTTTCTCTGAGAGTTTTTGTTCGGTAATATCCTGAAAAACCACGACTTTACCGACAAATATACCCGTTTCTATTATCGGAGTCCTGCTATATTCAACAGGAAAACTTGTTCCATCTTTTTTCCAAAAGACTTCATCATTTACAAATGCGATCAGATCGTCTTTACGAGCTTGGTGTATCGGGCACTCACTTTCAAAATAAGGCTCGCCCCCTGCCTTAGAGTGGTGCCAGATCTCATGGCTTTTCTTGCCGATAAGCTCCTCTGATTTATACCCCAGCATTCTTGCGGCTGCGGGGTTAACAAAGGTATGCCGGCCGTCTAAATCCAATCCGATGATCCCTTCTAATACCGAATCTAATATCAATTTATTCTGGTATTGCAGCCGCTCAGCCAAGCCTCGCGATTTAAGCCGTTCCGTTTCTGCCCGGTCAAGAGCGGCAGCGATACCCCGAGCTACTTGGAATACGATTATACAAGCAATAGCCATAAAACCAGCCGTAGTAAACATTGAATAAAACGCGAAGTTTACCGTAAACCACCTTGGCATTATCTTATAAATAAGGCCATGTGTCAGAGCTGCAATAAAAATTATCGGGAGGAACGCGCGTAAGAGAATGGCATACGTCGAAGCGCCGACCAGCGGCCTTAAAGGGAATGAGCCCTGTCCAAAGGCGCAGACCAAGCCCGTCGACAGCAACAAAAATGCCAAAGAACTGCTAAAAGCCATGGGAATGATCTTTCCCCCCTTAAACATCGGCACATTATAGGAATATCCCAACAGCATTGTCAAAGCGATAAACATAACGGAGATAACCAGCCATCCCGCTACTTCTTTACGAAGGGGCTTTTTCTTTGAAAACAAAAATAGAAGTATCGCGGA
>CAZPNW010000015.1:0-14777 GCA_964588175.1 uncultured Planctomycetales bacterium | reverse complement strand
CCATATCGAGCTAAAGCTTTCCTGTTTGACAGACGCCGGCGAATTTCCGGGCGCTTTCCCTGACGGTACGCGCGCCGCTGCGGTAATCCACATTAATAAGCCCAAACCGGGGAGAAAACCCCTTATCCCATTCATAATTATCGAGGAGCGACCAATAAATATACCCCCTGACATCAACCCCCTTCTCCAGGGCCGCGGCGACATATTTAAGATGATCCGCGATAAATTGCCAGCGCCGGGCATCATCGTGGGTACAGATACCGTTCTCGGTAACAAAGACCGGAAGTTTAAACTTTTTGAGTTTCAGGAGTGATGTATAGATACCCTGGGGATAAATATCCCACCCGAGGTCATTTTTCTCAAGGCGGCTGTGCTGCTGATCACAAAAATCAAGCAGGAGGTTACGGATCCCCCACCCCCGGGTCTCAACCAAACCCCGCGTATAATAA
Organism: uncultured Planctomycetales bacterium; assembly: GCA_964588175.1. Lineage (GTDB taxonomy): Bacteria > Omnitrophota > Gorgyraeia > Gygaellales > Profunditerraquicolaceae > JBAZTA01. Next base: position 14,328 of record CAZPNW010000015.1, on the reverse strand, counting down.
TTAACGCCGATAAAATCCAAAGCTTTCCTGCGGGATAACTTCCTGATAAACGCGAGGTTAAAAAGCCTGTCGCGCAAATAAACCCCCAATTTATTCCTTAGCGTCGGCCTGCAGGCGACAAAAGCCTGCATATGATGCGCTATCCCGGCCAAAGGCGCGGGGTAACCTTTCTTTCGATATATCTCATGGATGAGTTTATAGGCCTGCGTGTGCGCGTCGAGGAGATTTTTAGCCACCCGCTCAGATATACGCAGCGATTTCTTTTGCGGAGGCCAGATCCCGGTGACATAGGCATGGTATACGTAGACCATCGGTTCATTGACCGGGATCCAGTATCTCACCTGAGAGGAAAGCGCCTCCACTATTTTTTCCACATACCGGATGAAATGATCACGGGCTGACGGATTTTCCCACCCTCCGATGCGGCTCAACCATTCAGGATTGGTAAAATGATGCAGGGTAACGATCGGCTCGATATTCCTTTCCCGTAAAGCGGATATCACATCGATATAGTGAGCGATCTCCTGAGCGGAAAATTGATTCTCATGCGGTTCAATACGGCTCCACTCTATTGATAAACGATGGCAGGTATGATGCAACAGTTTGGCGGTATTAAAATCCTCCTCGAAATACCGGTAATGCCCTGAAGCAGTGCCGCAAAGCTCTTTCTGCCCCGAAGACTTCTCCCAATGCCACCAGTCGGTGTAAACATTATCACCTTCTACCTGATAAGCCGAAGTTGCCGCACCCCATAAAAAATGGACAGGAAATGTAATCATGACTACGTATTATATCATATTTTAAAGCTATAAAACAAAAATTCCCAACTCACCGCGGCGAAAAACACGCCGAGGTCAATTGGGAATCTTAAAAAACCCAAGGCCGATAAAAGGCGGGGGTTTTTGTCCATTCCCGCCTTCCGGTAGCCCAGCCACCATATTACCCCGCATGCCTCACTATCCGGCAAACCCACTCCGGACACGGCTTTGCCTGGCAACACAGGCCTGTAGCTTTGCGCCCCCCGGTTTCCCGGGGTTTACCTTTATCGGCTCACTTAAAATATAACACACCGCTTGCTGAATTTCAAGTAACTACCGGGATTTTTTCTTGCTTGCTTTAGCCTCGGGAACCGGATTCAGATAAACACTTAACACGCTCCAGGTCTTCGGGCCGATCTTTCCGTCCACAATAAGGCTCTTTGCTTTCTGGAACTCTTCAATGGCCTTTCGCGTCATAGGCCCGACCTTGCCATCAACAATACCGGTATAAAAACCGGCATTCTTCAAAGCAGTCTGGATCTCAATATTCGTCGGTTTATACGGGCCTGCGGGAGGCATCATCTCTAAACCTGCTTCTGTAGGATTCGCTGGTACGGCCCCTGCTGCGTTCGCTGAAGCGGGAGCGACAGCCGTCACAACCGATTTCGCGGTATCAGGTGTTGTAACCCTTTGACTTTCAGTCGCCAGCCTGCTTAAATCTTCAGGAGACATCGGCTGCTGCATTTCTTCTAACGCCTGTTGTTTCTTTGAGCACCCTCCTAAACATATCATTCCCACACAAAGCCCCCCCACAATAAATCTTTTCATGCTGCTCAATCCCCCTTTCCTAAAACACTCAACCGTTTTATAAAATTGTTACCCCTGATTTTTTTTCGTCAATGTGTCCTTTACCAGATCACTGACTAACTTGCCATCAGCCTGGCCGGCAACTTTGGCCACAACCTCTTTCATAACCCTTCCCATATCTTTTATACCGGCGGCACCGACAGAGGTGATACTCTCATCAACTATTTTCTTGACTTCCTCATGGGTAAGTTCCTGAGGCAATAAAGCCTTGAGGATCTCCATTTCAAGGGCTTCTTTGTCCGCGAGATCGCTGCGATTGCCTTTGGTAAATTGTTCGATGGAGTCCTGCCGCTGTTTTATCTGCTTGCGTATGACTGAGACCACATCAGCGTCATCAAGAGAATTCTTTTTCTTCTCCACAGCCAGGTTCAAGATCTGGGCGCGCAGGAAACTTAAAACCGAACTACGCAGGGAATCTTTACTCTTTAACGCTTCCTTGTATCCATTGAGTATCTTCTCTTCAAGCATACTGACCTCTTTCTCAAAACAACATGATCTTCTTAAACTTATTCAACCGTGACTCCAAATCGCTTACCTTAAGCCGGGCAGTCCGTTCAGCCCCAAACGCCTCAACATTAAATGAAGCGGCGATCGTCCCATACGCGATCGCTTTTTTGATCGTTTGAGGATTGATCTTACGGTGAAGCGTTAAATACCCCATAAATCCGCCGGCAAACGTATCGCCTGCACCAGTCGGGTCGATCACGGTATCCGTAGGGTAGGCGGGTATCGCGAAAACGAATTTATCGCTATAGAAAAGCACACCATGCTCGCCTTTTTTGATCAGGACCATTTCCGGGCCCAAAGAGCGTAAACGCTTGGCGGCTTTGAGCAAATTATGCTCTCCAGACAACGCGCGCGCTTCCTGGTCATTGGCGACATAAATAGTAACATTCTTTAAAAGCCTCAGCAGAGAAGCCCGTTTATTATTGATCCAGTAATTCATGCTATCCAAACCGACTAACCGCGGCGCGTTCATAGTAGAAAGCAAGTGACGCTGAATATCCGGGTCGACATTGGCAAGAAAGATATTTTTAATATTCTTCTGCTCATGCGCGATCGTCGGCAGGAATTCCAAAAGCACGCCCAGTTCAGTCTTGATCGTGATCGCCGTATTTAAATCCCCGCGGTATTCTCCTTCCCATTGAAACGTCTTGCCGCCGCTTCGGGTAAGCGAAGTCAAATTAACGCCCTTTTTCCGCAGAAAACTGACATGATCTTTAGGAAAATCAGCCCCGACGATCGCTACCAGGTTAACATCCGTAAACAGGCGCGCCGACATTGAAAAATGTACCGCGGAGCCTCCCAGCATACGCACCCGTTTCCCAAAAGGGGTTTTGACCGTATCCAAAGCCACCGTACCCAATACAAGAATGCTCATACGCATTGCCTCACTTGATAAATAAGATCACGATTATGGCGACAGCAAAACAATAATATCCGAAATAATGCAGCTTTGCCCGGCGTACCATAAGCTTCAAGAGCCATAAGGACACTATCCCAACCACCGCGCTCGCGATAAAGCCAAGCGCAAAGCCCGTGATATCGCCCTCGAACGCGAAGCCGATATCCTTGGCTTTTAAAAGAGCCGCGCCCAGGACCGCGGGGATCGCCGCGATAAAAGAGAAACGAAAACTTGTTTCCCTGTCAAGCCCCCTGAACAAAAGAGAAGAAACCGTACTGCCGGAGCGTGAAATACCCGGAATGATCGCGATACCCTGCATACATCCCATGACGATCGAATCTTTAAACGTAACGGTATTCCTCTTACCCTGTATGAATTTTTGCGTAACTAAAAGGATACAGCCGGTTATCAATAACCCGATAGCTGTATGTTGCGGCGACGCAAATAAACTTTCAAAGAAATCTTTTCCCGCGATACCGATCACGCCGGTTATAACGGTAGCCGTCAAGATCAATCCTAACAACCTTAAATCCTTAAAAAGAGCGACAATATCCTTGAAGAAAAATACCAACAAAGCAAGCGTCGTCCCCAGATGCAAAACAATGTCAAAGCTGACAACCTCCTGGGTGATCCCCAACAATCTCTGGACGATCACCAGGTGGCCGGAACTACTGACCGGGAAGAACTCCGTGAGACCTTGAACTATACCTAGTATTATATACTTAATCATATTTTGTCAACAACTCCTTTTTCTTCGGCGGGAAAAACCTTCGCCACAGCGAGTTTAACCAAGTCGATATCCCAATTGTGCGCGATAAGTTCCGCGCTGATCTCCTCAGGCAAGCCGCCTTTTGACTTACGCTCGGATATAAAGACGGACAGAACATCCACATTATACCTTTGTATTTGATTTAAGGCAGGCAGTACCGCTTTTTCAGTATCCGCTCTATTACGCACAAAAGCCGCCAACGCCCAAAAGAGCGGAATAAGCAAAATAAAGATCGAACCTGCGTATAAGGCAACGGTAGTATGCCCGAAGATATAAACAGCCGTTCCCCAGAACACATCAAATAAATAATGCGCGACCAGCAAGGGGATGATGCCGTAGCGCAAAAAAACAAAACCATAGACGAGCCCCATAGTCCCGACTTCAATACCCCGGAACCACGTCGGGAATATCGCATATTCGGAATGCCCGAATCCCCACAGGTAAGAGAGCACGATAACGGCTAAAACAGTATTGCGCAAATACTTTTTCCCCCAACTGATCCCAAAAAGGCGGTAAACGACCTCTTCATTCAAGCTGGCGACAATACCGACCGTAAAAGCGCTCACAACGGGAAAATACGCGGAAGAATATTGAGACAGCCGGAACCACTCTTTCCAGACCCCCCAATACCGCTGCCCCAGGTAAAACAAACCTGCCTGCATACCGATCAAAATGATACAGAGCACATAACCGAACAGTATCCCGCGGCAGACCCCCCGGGTCAAGAAACTCGACCTCAGATAATGAGTAAAACTCAACCCGGGTTTACCCGGGAACGCCTCATAACAAAGCGTTTCTCCCGCGACACCGGGCATGATGAACATAACGCTTAACAACACAAGATTGATCGTCGCTTTAAAAAAATAGATGCCCAGGAAAGACCCGAGTGCCCCGCTTGTCGGATAATACGCGATGACGCTCTGTATATTATTGATAAGATCGACAATGGTAATACCGCAGACAAACACCGCCAAAGACAAATACCAGATCCGCGTACGCGTCACCACGACACTCTGGCGCTTCTTAATGACGACGTGAATAGCTGCGACGATCAACCCTATTAAAATAATATAATAAACACTATACAGGTACTCTCCTAAAAGCAGCTCCTTTGAGATATCGCGGTAAAATTGGTCGGGGATCTCCAGCTCGTTCACCGAAAACTGCGAGATCTCATTACCGCAGACATTCGCCGCCAATAATAACTTGGCTCCCCCCTTATCTTTCTTCCAGGGGATATATACCCCCTTCTTCTCCCAGGAGAAGAAATAGTCGGTCCTTTTGTCATAACGTTTTACCTGCTCCGCATGAGATTCATACTCGCGAAAATCCTGACGGTAATTCCTAACAAAAAACTCTTTGGCCGCCTGCCGCGCGGCATCTCGAGTTATCGCCGGGCGAGCGGCTGTATCTTCGATCAAATGATTGAACATCAAGACCTGCCCTGATTGAGGGCTTATTTCGACAAGATATTCTTCCTTCTGGAACTCTTTAAAAAACCTGACCCTCCAAGAAAATAATTCATACTTATTTTCTTTCATAAAGGTTTCCTGCCGCTTCACCCCCAGTGTTTTCTGCAGATAACGATCCGGCCAGTTTTCTACATGGAATACCGCGGCCTGCCGGTATTCCTGAAAAGCAACTCCTTGAGAAGCTAGATAATCCTGCGCTTTGCGGCAGGCATGGGCTTTATCTACCGCTAAATACACAAACGACAGCTGCGGATACCCCAGCTTCAGCCAGATAAAAAAACTGATAACCGCGATACTGATATACAAAATCCATTCTTTGACTGATATTTTCATATTTTCAGGCTCGCTCGGAAAGAAACGCGGTTAATTCAGCAGCTAAAGGAAGCTCTAACAATAACGGTTTCCCGGTCACCGGATGATTGAACGCAAGGAATTTTGCATGCAGGCATAACCGTTTGGCTTTCAATTTAAAATCGCGCCGGAAAGCGAATTTGGTTTCTCCGACAAGAGGATGGCCGATGGACTTAAAATGAATACGGATCTGATTGGTCCTGCCGGTCAAAGGATAGACTTCCACGACCGTGAGACCATGCTTGCGCTGGAGCACTTTGTATCTGGTTAACGCAGGCGCCCCTTCTATCCGCCGGGTGATCTCACCCTGCTCTTGAGGCAACGCCCCATGGACAAACGCGACATAGGCCTTTTTAACCGCTCTTTCTTTAAAGAGATCCATGACTTTTTTTTGAGTGGATTTACCCTTAGCATAAATGATCAATCCGGAAGTTTCCCGGTCTAAACGATGGCAGGGATGCAGGCGGTACGTCAGGCCGCGCTCGTGCGCATCATCGTTAAGGATGCCGGTAAGGGTGCGGGTTGCTCCTCCCGGCTGAGGAATCACTAAAAGCCCTGACGGTTTATTGACAACCAACAACCACTCATCTTCATAAACCACCGGGATATTCATCTACATGATCTCAAGCATCAGGTCAATTGCTTTTTTCGCGCGTTTACGGATACTCTCAGGGACCTTTACTTCAAATTTCAGCTCCTCCAACGCAAAAAGTATCTTTTCCAGCGTCGTACGCTTCATATTGGGGCAAACTGCCGCCTCAGAAGCAGGGTAAAACTCCTTACCGGGATTGTCTTTCTTGAGCCGGTAGATCAAGCCGGCTTCCGTCCCGACAATGATCTCACGGGCATCGGTTTCTTTAGCGAACTTGCTCATCAGGCTCGTCGAAAAGACCGCGTCCGCCATCGCCACGACCTGAGGCAGGCATTCAGGATGCACGACCACTTTCGCCTGAGGATGGAACTGTTTCTCCCGTTTTATATCTTCAGGGAGTATTTTGACATGGGTAGGACAAAAACCATTCCAGGTGATCAGTTTTTTCCCGGTCTGCTTGGCGACATAATCCGCCAGGTATTTATCCGGGACAAAGATGATCTCTTTTTTGCCTTCAAACAAACTACCGCCTGAGGCGGCATCAGCGAGTATGGCCTTGACTACGGCAATGGCATTGGTTGAAGTGCAACAAACATCCAGTTCCGCTTTTACTTCAGCGGAAGTATTGACATAGCCGACCGCGACAGCCCCCGGATGTTCTTTTTTCAATTTCCGCAGGTCAGCTGCCGTGATCATGTTCGCCATAGGGCAGCCTGCCTGTATATCGGGGACAATAACCATCTTATCAGGGGACAAAATAGAAGCAGTCTCTGCCATAAAATGGACACCGCAGAAAACGATGACGCGCGCCTCCGTCTTTGCGGCGATACGGCTGAGCTCAAGTGAATCACCCCGGTAATCAGCGATATCCTGCACTTCCGGGAGCTGATAATTATGCGCTAAAATAACCGCTTTACGCTTTTTCTTTAATTCTTTGACCTTTCGGACAATATCTTCTTCAAACATTCTTTTCATCATGGGAATAAAAGACTTTCTCGATGATCCCGCCGCCCACGACGGTATCTTTATCGTAAAAAACCGCTGACTGGCCGGGAGTTACGGCAAATTGAGGTATAGTGAAAACCGCTTTGATCTTTTTTCCGGCGGCTGTTAGCTCTGCCGGCATTTCCTTGTGATTATACCGTATCTTAACCTTCAGGGCAATCTTCTTTTTTAAAGGAACAACCGGACCGCAAATATCCTTTATTAAGAATTCCCTGCTGCAGGCAGCTTCTTGAGCGCCCAGGGTGATTGTATTCCTCCGGTAATCGATCCTGGTCACATACGCCGGATGCCCCAGCGCGATCCCCAGGCCTCCCCGCTGGCCGATAGTATAAAACGCGGCCCCCTGATGCTCTCCCAGGACATTACCCCGGGCATCGATGACCCGCCCCGGATCTACCTTGGCATGAGCGTATTTCTTCAAGAATTCCCGGTAATCAGACTGAGGGAGAAAACAGATCTCCTGGCTGTCAGGCTTATCCGCAACAGGAAGCCTGAAATCAAAAGCAAGTTTTCTAACCTGGCCTTTTGTGTAATTGCCGAGAGGAAAGATGAGCCGGGAAAGGACATCCTGAGGCAAGCGGTACAAAAAATAAGACTGGTCTTTCTTTAAGTCTTTTGCTTTTTTAAGGGCTAACCCGTAACGGGCCGATCGAGTGAGAAGGGCATAATGGCCGGTAGAAAGATAATCCGCACCTTCGGCGCGCGCCTGATCAAAAAATACCCCGAATTTTATAAGCTCATTACAACGCACGCACGGATTCGGGGTATTCCCGGATAAATACTGGCGGCAAAAATCTTTAATGACCTTTTCCCGTAAAACCCGGCTGATATCAATAACCTCATGCGGTATCCCTAAACGTTTGGCAACGTTTTTTGCATCGGCGACTGTTTTGGCGTTGCCGCTGGAGGGATACGCCAGCTTGAAATACATGGTCATACCAAAAACATCATACCCTTTTTTCTGCAAGAGCGCCGCGCAGACCGAAGAGTCCACGCCACCGCTCATTGCTACTGCTACGCGTTTTTTTTTATTCATGCGGCCTCAGATCAATATATCATTCAGGGAAATATTCAGGGAGCAAAACCTGCGCGTCGAAATTATGCGCGATGCGGTACAAAAGAAAATAAAAAAGGCGGTTTTTCCTTTGCAGGTTATCAATAAAAAGGTGTACTGCGAAACCGGCAGAAAAAATAAGTGCCCCATCAAAAGAAAAAATGACCCCTATAACGAAAATAACGATAACCAGTTCCCAGGAATGAAGCACAATATAGGTTTTTCCGGAACGCAGGTATGAACAATAAAAGAATCCTTTTACATCGAACTTCTTTTTATCGTAAATGACACTATCGATCACATGGTCCAGATCGATAAGGACCCCCGAGCAGAACACCAGAAACACATACGAGAGGCGGCCGGATTTGAGGTACATCCCGACAGCCAATACACATGACACAAGAAAATGGGCTGCAATATCAAAAAGTATGGTTCTTAATCTCGGCAAGACCATTTTAACTCACAATATCTAGAGCTTTTACGTTATAATACCCTAAGACCTTGACTTTAGCTTTTGATTTACCGACCAGCCAATCGTGGAATTTCTTCATAAAACGGTCATGGTCCTGTTTTGTCTTCCATTCATATACTGAAGCATATTGGCCCGTATACCCAAAACGCTTCATCGTGCGGTACGCAACAAAACCTTTGGCTTTTCTGGCAAAACCCGCCCACATCAAACTGTCTTTACGGTATGCGGGGACTTCTCCGGGCTTAATTTCGAATAATACCGTATGAACAAACATCGCGTTTCTCCTTTTATACGCTTACCTTGGCACAAAAAGCAGCCGGTAAGAATATATTATTATATCGCGGGGGTGGGAAAAAATAAAGGAGTATTCGGAGAGATCCGCTACCAACTAAACCGTATTCCGCCCTCAACCCACCTACCGGGCTGATCGATCCCTTCAATTTCCTGATAAGCAACATTCAAAAGATTCGTAATATTGAAGAAGATTTGCCCTCCCTCTCCTGCTTTCTGTTTATTTTCTTTCAGAAAAAACCGGCCAAGAACGTCCAAATTACAGCTTAGATGCATATTCATCAAAACCCACCCGTCACGCGCAGGTTTTTGTTTATACGTCAACCCGAGAGATTGCTTTCCAAACGGCAGGTGGAAATTGAAAGCCGAATTCACGATATGCCGGGAATAATTCTGCCCGTATTTATAACTATAGCCGTGTTTATCGATACGCTTATTTGTATACGCATAATTCGCGTCCCAGGAAAAATACCGGCTTATATCAGCTCGCGCATATTGTTCAAATCCAAAGACATCCGCTGAAGTAATATTCTCCACAAGCCATTTTTCCTGAGCGGGGCTCATTTTTACCCAATCAATGAAATCATGTTCTTGCCTCAAGAAAACAGTTACCCCCGCCGCATGACGCTCTTTTTTATACTCAACTCCCGCCTGATAAGAAAACGCTTCCTCCGCAGAAAGCCCTGGATCGCCGATTGTCGTAGGATCATTATAATACAGTTCCGTAAAAGAAGGGATACGCATGCTGCGCGAAACACCAAAAAGCATATCCACCAAAGGCCGCAGGTGATAACGGAAATTCAGAGAACCGGTGTAAACCTCGCTACCGCCGTCATAGGCATCAAACCGCCCCGACGCTCCCAAAGATAAAGCAGGGATAAGATCTTTACTATCATCAAAGAACAGGCTCTGATGCGAACGCACATGCTTGCCCAAATTACTCGAGTTAATACGTTCATCGCCATATTCTAAACCGAACCCGGCTTTGCCTAAAAGGGGAAGGTCCTTTTGGAAATAAATATTCGGAGTATAGAGGTCGCTATAGTGCTGATTCCGGTATTTTGAACGCGCTTCTGTCTTATCCAGCACAAAAGTGTCATAATGGCGCCTCCAGAGAAAATTCGGTTTTATTAAGAATTCGTCATCTCCCCAAAGCAGCCCGGTATCGAACAAATAGGTTTGAGTCCATTCTGCGGAAGGATACCCCGCACCCGGGGTATAAAAGTCAAAAGCCCCGAATTTCTTTTCTTGATATCCAAAATCCATATCAAAAGAACCCGCAGGAAGCCGGAGTGTCGTATTAACCGTAGAAGTAAATTTCTTAAAATCAGTGTCATACCGGAAGCCCGATGATCCACTGGAATCCACTGAAAGGCGCGCGCCCCAATCATCCGTGCTCTGGGTCAGGCTTGCCAAAACAGATTCTAATTTGTGCGTTCCCGCGCTTACTTCAAAGACCCGCTCGTTCCCGCGGGGTTTTTTACGGATGATATTGACCGCCCCCCCGACAGCATCCGGGCCGAACAAGGAAGAAGAAACCCCGGGAACCACTTCAATGCGTTCAATATCTTCCTTCGTTAAAGGGATATCTGAATTATAATGGGCAGTCTGAGGATCGTTAAGACGCTGCCCATCAAGCAGCATAAGCACGCCTTGGAACGATGAACCGCGGAGGGAAAAATCATCCTGCAGCGCCCGCAGGGGTGAACGGCTTTGCACATCCAGGGGTGACACGCGTAAACCTTCAAGGAAAGAGCCAAAAGCAGAGCTCCCCAGGTCAGAGTTGTCAAGCGTGTACGGCTCGCTCAAATGAACTCTTGATTTTGTAATTACGATCGGCTCTAGGTCCAGGTCCCGGGCATCAGAACCCAAAGCTGAATTTAACCGGCAGGCGGCAATAATGCTGAAAAGAAATAAACCGCATCGTCTGGTAATTCGCATGCGGCTATTGTAATGCAAAACGCGCCTATTGTCAACCAATTAGCAGTTACTGGTTGACAATTAACGGCAATGAACGATATCTCCTGACATGACTTTCCTCATCAGGCCGGAATCATCCCGCAGCAACAGGCCCCCGTCGCTATCGATATCAACCGCCTCTGCCTCGATCTGCTCGTGCTGTAAAAGCACCCTGACCCGCCTGCCTAAGGTCGTGGAGAGGCCGCGCCATTTTTCCAGGACGAGCTCGCTTCCCTCTTTCTGAAAATTCATATAATTAGCCTCAAGCGCCCGCAGGATTTCCTGTAATAATTCCACCCGGCTCAAAGGCTCTTTTTTCAATTCCTTCAAAGATATTGCCAAGGGAGGGAGCATTTTTTTATCGGTATTAACATTTATGCCCATGCCGATGACAATAAAGCTGGTAACATCCATTTCCGCGTTAAGCTCCGTCAAGATACCGCCCAATTTCTTATTCTGGATAAGAATATCGTTCGGCCATTTGATCTGCGCCTCAATGCCGGCAGCTGTTTTAATGGCCTCACAAATACTGACTGCCGCCAAAAGCGTCAAAACCGGGCAGGTATTCGGAGCGATATCAGGCCGCAGGATCAATGACACATAAATACCTTTATACTGAGGAGAAGCCCAGCTCCTGCCAAGCCTGCCCTTTCCTTTTGCCTGTGTTTCCGCAACAACAAGCGTTCCTTCCGCCGAGCCTGCCATCCCCAGCTGCATCGCCACATCCATCGTAGAAGGAATATCGTCAAAATAATAGACCTTCTTGCCGATTATTTTCGTATGCAGACGATTGGCGATCTCATACGGGAAAAGCCGGTCCGGGCTTGAAACCAGGCAATAGCCTAAATGAGGGACCGCGACAATATCATAGCCTGTTTCACGCAGTTCCTGGGTATGCTTCCAGAGGGCCTGACGGCTGATACCTAACTGTTTACTGATCTCTTCGCCGGAAACATAGCCCTGTTTCTTGCGCAGGAAATTCAAGATAGCCTCTTGCATCGATTCAATACCTCATTTGATAAAATTTAAAAGGTTATCGGTTTTCGGTGTTCGGTTCTCGGTATCCGTGTTGGCCGATAACCGACTACCGAGCACCGATAACCGATGTAATAGTTCTTAATTTTATTTATTATAAATAGGCGACATCGCGCGCAATTTCGCGGCGATAGGAGGAAGTTGTTCCACTATATACGTAATATCCTCTTGTTTTGTCCATCTGCCTAAGCTGACGCGTAAAGAACTATGCGCGACTTCATGCGTCAAGCCCATCGCCAGCAAAACATGGGAAGGCTCAAGAGAACTGGAAGTGCACGCTGAACCGGTAGAAACAGCAATACCCAGCATATCCAAGGTCAAAAGGATCGATTCTCCCTCGATATACCGGATGGAAATATTCGCGTTATTCGCCAGCCTTTTTTGCGGATGGCCGTTGAGGCTGGTATCGGGGACCTTCTTTTGTATTTCCCGGATAAAGGTATCCCGCAATGCAGACTGGAAAGCCGCTTCCTGCCCCATCGATTCCCGGCACAACTCGATTGCCTCCCCGGCGCCTACGATGCCCGGCGTATTATACGTTGAAGCGCGCCTGCCTTTTTCCTGGTCTCCGCCATACAGAAACGGCTGTAAACGCGTCCCTTTTCTGATATACAAAGCGCCGACACCTTTCGGGCCGTAAAATTTATGCGCTGAAAGCGATAAAAGGTCAACTCCCAGCTCATCGACATTGACCGGTATATGGCCAACGGTCTGTACCGCGTCCGTATGAAAATAAATGCCTTTTTCCCGGGCGAGAGCGCCGATCTCGGCGATCGGCTCAATGGTCCCGACTTCATTATTGGCGTGCATCACCGAGATCAAAACCGTCTTATCAGTGATGGCTTTTTTGATATCCGCAGGATCGATGAGCCCCTGCCGGTCCACTCCCACATAGGTGACCCGGAACCCTTTTTTTTCCAGGAACTTAGCCGGTTCAAGTACCGCGTGATGTTCTATCGCGGAAGTAATAATATGGTTCCCTTTTTTCTCCTGAGTGAAAGCAGCCCCGAATATCGCGGTATTATTAGACTCAGTGCCGCCTGAAGTAAAAACGATCTCTTCAGGCAACGCCCCTAAACAACCGGCGACCTTGAAACGTGCGCCTTCAAGCGCTTCCTTTGCTTCTTTCCCAAAAGAATGGATACTGGAAGGATTACCTGATTTTTCGAAAAAAAACGGCTCCATCGCCTTTAAGACCCGCGGATCACATGGCGTGGTTGCCGCATAATCAAGATATACTCTCACGAGGGCCTCCTAGAGCCTGATCTCCATAGCCCGGGTCGGGCAGATCTTAATGCAGAACTCGCAGGCAATACACTTAGTATTGTAGAAATTAATTTTGCGGGTTATGGGGTCGACTTCAAGGGCTTGCGTCGGGCAGATAGGCACACAAACGCCGCAATGGGTGCACTTTGCCTCATTGCGCGTCACATCTTCGCTTAACGGCTGGATTTTAACACCGGAAGACTGTAAATACTCCACCCCTTTCCTAAAATCCTCATCTTTTCCGTTTAGTTCTAAAACCATAAGCCCCTCTTCTTGAGGCGTCACATAAGCCTTCAGTATATTAAATTTGAGGTTAAATTCTTTGACTAGCTTATAAACTATCGGCTGGTCGACTAAACGGTGAGGAAAATGTAATACTATCCTTTTAGAGATCATCGTAGCTCCACTCCTTGGCTTTCCTTAAACAGCGACTACTTCTTTTACCGCGGGAACATCTTTCTTGAGCATCCGCTCAATCCCCATTTTCAAGGTCATCTGGCTCATCGGGCAGCAGCCGCAGGCGCCGGTCAATTTCACTTTGACCACGCCGTCCTTGGTAACATCTACTAACTCCAGGCTGCCGCCGTCAGCGGCAAGCATTTCCTTGATCTTGACTAATGATTTCTCAACTGCTTCTTTCATGATTTTCTCCTTCTCTTACCCTCCGGCATTCTCAGATGCCGCGATCGCGCCATAGCTTGCCGGCGGGTTTATTATTCCTTCTTTTTACTGCGGTAATCCTTCACCGCTAGCCTCAATGCCTGCTCAGCAAGCACCGAACAATGTAATTTCTTTTCCGGTAAACCGCCCAACGCTTCCGCAACCGCTTTATTGGAAACCTTTAAAGCATCTTCAACAGTCTTTACTTTTTTCGGATCATACGGTTCGATTTTTTTTTCTAAATAATCTTCGCGTTTCATAATTTGAACCTACAAAACTTTACTTTTCTCCTTTTAATCATGAAATTTATATTGTAAAATAAAAAATTATTCCAAATTTTCATCAGTAATAAAAACTGCCGCTGCAACTACA
>CAZPNW010000014.1:0-9745 GCA_964588175.1 uncultured Planctomycetales bacterium | reverse complement strand
TCCATGATACGGATAATAATAAACGTTGCTGAAGAGAAAGAATGGAATAAAAGCCCGACTAACCCCGCTAAATACCCTAAACAGAGCCCTTGAATAAAATTATTATCCCGGGTCTGAACATATGATGCCCAGACAACCCTGAAGATCGTCACAATAAGCACCAGGAACGCTGAAAAACCGACAAGGCCGGTTTCACTCAATACCCTGGTGAATTGATTATCAACAACACTGCCTATCGGTATCCCATAACCAAGGAACGGCTTCTCTTTCAGGCGCTCAAACGCGGTACTCCAGGCGTCAATACGCGCCGCGGCAGATTCTGAAATATCAATACGCTTGCCCATCATTTTATAGGAGCGTTCAGGGGCAAACGTTTCATTGACGCGCTTATATACCTTCTGAGGAAAAATAAACGGCGAGAGCAAGATCAAAGAAACAAAAACAGTGACCAATTGCACTTTGTATCTCTTGGTCAACATAATGATGACCAGGAACATCGGGAAAAAAGCCAGCCACCCGCCGCGTGAAAGTGTGAGGATAAAGGCTACCCCAATAAACCCCAGGAAGCAGATCAGGGATAAACGCTGCATTTTTGTTTCAGGATATACGATGAATCCCAGCGTTAAAGAGATCATAAAAAGCAAATAACCTGCAAACGTGTTCGGCTCACCACCTTTACCCTCAAAAGGCGCTGACAAACAGTCTCCCCCGGGTATTTGGGCCCAGGCGTATACACAAACAAAAAAACAAGTCAGGAGGATAAAGAAAACAAAAACCTTAGCCTGCTTTATGGAACGCAGGTTATTGACTACCATAAAATAAAGCAGAAAATATTCCACATATTTCAGAAGGAAGAAAAATGAGTGCTTCGCGTTCAAATACCCTTGCAATATCCCTAAAAGCGTGGAAAGAAAACAAATAAAAGTATAAAACAGGATCGGCCGGTTTAACGTGGTGACTTTCAATAAGCCGAATTCTTTATTGACTGCCATTTTCGCCAGCCACCCGAAGAAAATAACGAACAAAAAAATATCATCAATACGCACCATAACAGCCCTGCCGGAAACTCCTCCTCCCGCCTCTAATTCCGGCGACAGGAGCATAGAAAGGATAAGGATGATTAACGCGAAATTGGTATTCGCGAAAGAAACAGCGAATATAACCGCAGCAAATATAAAAACAAACGCGTACTGGAGAGGGAGATGGTTTACCACGAAAAGAAGGGATAAGAACACCGCGAAGAGAAAAACAACTACATGGACCGTCTGTGCTTTTTGATTATGAACCATACATGTCCGCAGGTAACCGATATTACCAAATCACATCGTTCTCTAAAAAGAAAAGAGGGACATTCCGCCCCTTTCAAACGATTCTTAACAAACCATAACTGTGCCCATGAACAAACCTATCCTACGCCTCCTTTTTTACTGCTTTATACGGTTTCGGAGGCTCTTCTTTTCCGTAATAACGGTACTTGTGAGAATAATACGGATATGTCGCGATCGCTTCAGTCTGGGGCTTGGTATGATTAAGGACAATTCCCGCGATCTTGGCGCCGACAGACTCCAACTGCCCCTTCGCCCGAATGAGCGCTTCACGGCTCGTCCTGCCGATCTCATAAACCACAACCACGCAATCTAACTTAGGCGCCAGCAGGCTTGCATCAGTAACGGGGAGAATGGGAGGAGAATCAAAAATGACCACATCAAACCTCACTTTTAATTTCTCGATCACATTATTCAACTCTTTAGATTCTATCAGTTCAGCAGGATTAAAGGGAAGGCGTCCGGAAGTAAGGATCCATATATTCTCAAGCCCCGGGGTCATCCTGATCTCTTCAAAATTCATTTCCCCCATCATAAGGTCGGTGACATTCTTGAGTGCGTCTTCTAAAGAAACAGTACCCGTCAAAAGTTCGTTTAAACCCGGTTCCTTTTTAATACCGAACGTCTTGGCTATTACCGGCCTCCTGAGATCAGCGGAAACTAAAAGCGTCTTAAGTCCAGCCTGCGCCATAACGATCGATAAATTGACAGCGATACTGCTCTTTCCTTCCCGAGGCCCGGAACTGGTAACCAGGATAGCTTTCTTTGAAGGATTCAATTTTAAGTTTGTATGGATATTACGATACGCTTCGGTTGTCGGAGATTTTGGATTATAATGCGCGAATAAACGGATGATCCGTTCCTGTTCTTCGGTTTTCGCAACGGGAGAGAATTTTTCTTTAATTCGGGCGATGATCCCATATCCGTGATCGCTGTCATTGATCACCGAAGGAATAACACCTAAAACCGGAAGCTTAACCACATTCTCCACGTCTTCGATAGTCCCGATCGAAGTATCCAAGGTCTCAAGCACAAACGCCAACGCGACACCCAATATCAATCCCATGAACGCTCCTACCACCACCCCCATTTTCTCATTTCCGGCAACAGGGCCTGAAGGCAAAACAGCGGGATTAACGATCGAGATATCCCCTACTTTTTGGGCTTCGGTAATGCGGGCTTCCTCAAGCTTTTCTTTAAGCATAGCGTAGAGCTTCTTATTAACATCGATCTCCCTGGTCAATCGGGTATATTCCAGTTCTTGCCCGGAAAAGCCTTTGACTTGAGATTCCATTTGTTCTATCTGTTCACGGATCTGTATAATACGGGGGTGTTTTTCCGTATATTTTTGCAGCAAATCCGCCAGCTGAAATTCCAATTCCAGTAATTTCTGCTGCATAGGTTCGGCTAATTTAATGTTTTTGACCTCATCGCCAAAGATCCGCAATTTATCTTCGGCTTGGCGCAGCCGGTCCTCTAAAGACGCTAATTGTTCTTCAATGAACTGGCGGGTATGCCGCGCCTGTTTTGCTTTTTCAACCAGGTTTTCTTCGATATAGACCTGTGCCACGTCATTTGCCAGGTTCATTGCTTCCTTGGCATTATCAGCGGTAGCGATAATACGGATCATATTGGTATTACCGACTTTTTCCGTATCTATGCTCCCCTGCAAATTGCTCACGATACTATTAACAAGTTCAACCGGAGATTTGTCATCGATCATACCGCGCAATAACGCGACCTTTTTCATTACCGGATATCCTTTAATGAATTTGGTTTCCGATTCCATCACATCACCGGGATTATACATGACCATTTCGGTCAAAAGGCCGGCAATAGTCTTACGTTCTTCTATTTTAATAGTAGCAGTGGATTGAAAGACAGGTTGTTTCTTGGAAAGGTAAGAAATGCTGCCGATAAAAACAACGAGGAAGGTAAAAAAAATGATTAATTTTCTTTTGTGGAAAATACGGACATAATCTCTTAGATTAAGTTCATACTGCGGCAAATTTACCTCCTCTTCTAATGCTCTAACATATCATAGAATCAATGGTTTATCAAGTGAATTTTGTTACAGGAAGCAACACACCAGCCAATCCAATATGGCTGGGTATCATGCAGAAAAAGGCATATTTAAGCACTCAAATTAGACACAAGACACAAGTCGCAAGACACAGGTAGTCGATGGTCCACAGTCCATGGTCTATAGTTATAGAGTATCAGATGAACGGGTGGCTTGGACTAGTTTCGAGCGGGGCATAAATAGTCAACAGTCCACGATCCATGGTAGGTGGTAAACTTTACGGTTTTTGCTTTAAGCGCACATTTGAAAACTTTCGGCACAGAGTTTTACTAGTAGTGCGCAAGGTATTACGGCGAGTTGAAGCACGCTTTTTACGTAAGTCTATAGCGTAAACGAGCCGTAAACCGTAGCGCACGGCGAAAGTTTTTTTGCTGCAGAAAGCAGCACACCTGCGCAATTTCCTATAAGCGCAGGGTGTAAGCGTAAGCGAAAACCGGAAAGTTATTCTCAGAAATCACACTTCGATAAGCTCGGAGTAAACAGGTCGCAAGACACAGGGTATCAGGTGAACCGGAAAGCCGAGACTAGGTTATCGGGGAATCTGTCCGCAGGTCACAAGTTGCAGGACACAAGACACAAGTAGCTGATAGTTCACAGTCCATAGTCCATGGTAAAGGAAATCCGGGGAATCGGAAAGCTAGGCTAGGTGATCAGGGGACCCGTTCACCGTATATTAAATCACTAGTTATAGTAACTGGTTACTGGAGACTGGTGCACTGGTGACTGGGGCACCTGGAAAACCGGTAATCCGGGACTAGGGAAACAGGGGATCAGGGGATCGGGAAATCCAGACACAAGACACAATGGCACAAGTCACAGGTCCCCAGACACATGACACAGACTAAATTAATACTGTCACTGATAAGACACTTGAGGGTAAATTTGTAATACGGCTAGAAATTCTTGATCTCCTGATTGACATACGAGCCTCGTGAAAGAGGCTCAAGTATCTGGCTGAGGAAGTAATTAAGGTTGGCAATGAATTTCTTCGGGACAAAGATTATATCTTCCGATACGAGAGGAATATTCTGATTGGCATCCCCCTTAAGCACCTTGTTGAGCGTGATACGTTTGACTTCAGGCTTTTCCAGGCCGCCGCGGATAATGACAATACTTGAGGCAACCGCATCCTTGGTCAACCCGCCGGCTAAGGTAATAGCTTCAACGATCGTTTTAGCGCCGGTAAGAGAATATACTCCCGGCCGGTAGATCTCCCCGAGTACCAGCACTCTTTGCCCGCCTATTTTCTTGATCGATATGGAAACTTCCGGATACTTGACAAATTCTTTTAACCGCTCGGTAAGCGTCGCATCGAGTTCTGTAAGCGTCAATCCTGCTGCCTCTACTTCACCGATCAAAGGAAATGAGATCATGCCGTCCGGGCGTACTACCACTTCCTGGTCAAGGTCCTGGTTTTGCCAGACCGAAATATGCAGGACGTCATCCTCTCCTATAGTATATTCCTGAGCAGGCTTTCTTTTAACGCCTGATGGTTTATCTTTACGCACCGGCACCGTTTGCGTCACTTCAGGAGCCACTGGCCCGGGAAGAGGTTGTTTTTGCTCCGGAGAAGAAACGCTGAGCGTTTCTTCTTTCTGGTTCAAAAGGTCTAATGCTTTCTTAAACTCTTCCTGGGCTTCCGGGAACTTACCCTGCTGATAATACAAATTTCCTTTAAGGTAATATTCACGCGCCACCTCCTGGGTATGGCTATCCTGCCCGTAAAGGTATGGCGTAAAAAAACCAAAAAGAAAGATCATAACAATACTTCTTTTGATATGGTCGGCCATATAAATTAATTTTTGTTATTTGAAGGCTCCAAGATGACTTCTATCTTGCGTTTTAATTCATCGGCATCTTGCTTCTCTTTAGAAGGCGCCTCGTAAGAATCATCACCGCCGGTGAATCCCGTCGACTTATTCTGCAAAAGAGCGTTTATACGCACCGCAGCAGCCAGGTCATCAATGGTTTTTTTCTGGAGGTCTTTGGTTGCAGCTAACTCTTCCTGCAATTTGCCTGAACGAACTCTTAAACTGGCGATCTCCTGGCGCAGGGAAGAAAGTTCCCTGTTCTTTTGCTTCAACTCTGCTTCTTTATCATTTAAGATCTGGGTCAATTGAGTGATTTGAGACCTCAGGCTATTATATAACAAATTCACTTCATCAACATGCGCCTGTTGTTTGGACAACTCCTCCTGTGTCGAAGCTTTTGATGCCTGGATCGCGGAAAGATTATTCTCCAAAGACCTTTTCTCTTCTTCTTTACGTAATACCTGCTGGCTTAAATAATCAAGGTTCTTTTGTAAAGAAACGCTTATTTCCTCTTTCTTGGACAGCGCTCCTTGGGCGTCGTTCAACTGCGACTGTAACGAGATCTTCTGAGTTTCCAGATCCCGCACTTTTTCTTTATTATCCTGCGTTACTTTCAGGTTATTCTCCAATTCCACGATCTTATTCTGAAGAGAAAGCATTTTGTCTTTTGATAAGGATAATTCAGTTTTCGTTTTGTCGAGTTCCAATTCCTTACGGACTATAATATCCGAAAGCTGCTTTACTTCTCCGGTAGTGTCATCAATTGCCGAAGATACTCCGGAATTACTGTTCTTATTCTGACGCAAACGATCAAGCGAAGCGGTTAAACGCTCTTTTTCAGCGTTAAGTTTTAAGATAATCGCATCCTGGCTACTGATCTCTTCCCGGGCCCGGCGAAGAGCATCTTCCGAGACGCCCTTTACCGATTCCCAATCCCTGACCCGCCGGACAGCCTGCTTGCTGCCGCTTAATTCTTCATCAACCGTCCCCAGGCGCGCTTTTAAATCCGCAACATCGCTCTTCAATCGCGCGCTTTCCTCCTTCTGGGAATCTAATTCCTTCCGCTTCTTCGATAACTCATCTGAAAGCAGGGACAGCTGGCTTTTTAGGTTACGATTAGCCGCCTCCAATGAACTCATGGAATCCTGATATTGCCGCGACTGTTTTTCCTGGGCGAATTTCGCAGAATTCAACTGTGACAGCTCCGCCTGAAGGGAGCTGATCTGGTTCCTTTTTTGGCTCAATTCTGAATTTAACTGGGCGATATTTTCTTCTAATGATTTGAGCGGCCCGCTCTGGCGGGAAACCGTCTGTTGGAATTCGCCGATTTTAGACTGAAGAGAGACTTTCTCAAGTTCCAAGTCTTTCACCTTTTTCGCAAGCTCTTTATTGGCTGCTGCCGCTATCTGGCTCTGCCCCTGCAATTCTTTTAATGTTTTTTTCGCCTGAGCCAATTCCTCTTCTTTCACTTGGCTGCTGGCGGATAATTTCTCTATTTTTTCTCTCAGGGGGAGGATCTGCATCTTATCCGCGTGCAATAATTGGCCTTTAATATTCTTAAGCTCATCGGTCACACGGACGAATTCCTTGGTCGTATTCGCTAAACGGTTAGTCATATTAGAATTACTTTCCTGCAGCGTAATACGTTCTTTATTGACCGTAGCCAGTTCCCGGCTTAATTGATCTATAGTCGCCTGCGCGTTAGTCACTGATTGCCGGATCGCCTCCACATGAGCAAGTTCTTGAAGGGCCTTTTCTTTTTCTCCGAGGGAACTTTGCAATTGGGCAGCCCTGTTCTCAACCTGCTGAGTATAGTCCTGCAATTCTTCTTTCTCCTGATATAATTGGACGCTTAAATTCTGGGCGCTCTGTAGTTTCACATAAACCAGAAACGCTGCGTAACCTGCCACAGCAATCGCCGCAATTATCCCGATCAAACGAATACGTTTCATTTTTAGATTAGTTATTTAAACATTCATCAACATAAAGCATCGAATTATCCGCTAAGTTCACCTGCCTCGGCTCTTTTAATTCTTTCCCATAGGCATCAACGATGATATTAATCGTCGGCCGAAGCGGCAGATCGGGATTTTCCCTGACCACTAACCCGATCTCTTTAGTATTAAGCCTGACCAACGTCCCCATAGGGAATACCCCGATGCGTTCGATCAAAAGCTTAATGACTTTATACTCAAAAAACGACTTGTTCTTAAGAATTGTCTTGATCGTCTCCAGAGGGCTGAATTTCGGGCGATACGGCCGCTTATGGATCATCGCCTCATAAACATCGACTAATCCGACAATACGCGCATATTCACTGATCTGCTCATCTTTGAGGCCGGCAGGATACCCGGAACCATCCATACGTTCATGCTCCTGGCGCACAACATCAAAAACCCGCTGGCCGAATTCCCTGCCTAACCGCTCAAGTATCTCAAAGCCTATCGAGGGATGTTCTTTGACACGTTTGATCTCTTCCGGCAGCAAACAATCAGGTTTATTGATAAGGCTGATACATTTCACCATTCCTATGTCATGCATCAGCGCGGCAACGCCTAATTCTATTAACCCGGGCGCGTCAAAGCGTAAACCGATTCCCAGCTCAAGAGAAATAATACAGACATTAACCGTATGATAATAAAAGTAATCAGAAATTTGAGGATAATCAATTAAACAACACTTCAGCAAATTCTTATTTCCCCCTTGCAGCAATCCAACGCACTTTTCGGCCATCGGGGCAAGAGAAGCAAGAAATCCTTCTTCATATTTTAAATCGGGATTGTACAATACACGGGATGCCGATACAAGCTGGTCATACAAGTCCGTGGCTTTAGCGCCATTAATGGAGTTCAATTCTTTGTGGACAGCCGCAGAAATATTGATTTTATGCGTCGGGGAAGACCGATTGTGAAAGGCGGGTTCTTCATGGCCGTGAGGATGAGTACCGAGAGTGCCTCCGAGGGGGTCTTGGCCTAACCCTAATTCGGCATCAAGGTTCTTCTTGGCCTCTTTATGTTTCTTAAAAATATCTGATATTCTAAGCATTCGATTTGTCTACCGGGAGTTGATTACTGAAATTAGAGGCTTCGAGGTCATCATTTATCTTGGTAATTGTTTGTTTCTCGATCACGCTCATTTCACTGCCAAAACCAACCAATAATGCCAAATCGCAAATATTATTGATCCGCCGCGGGATGCCCCCGGAACAAAGGAATATTTCCTTATATGCGTCTTCTTCAAAGATCTGTTTTATTGCCCCCGCGATATTTAAACGGTGCAGGATATATTCTTTGACTTCCTGCTCGCTTAATGCTTTCAAATGGAAACGCACCGCCATGCGCTGGCTCAGCTGAGGTAAATTTGATACCGCGTAATTGAGCTCCGGCTGGCCTAACAAAATAAGCGTCAAAAGAAAGGCATTATCAAGTTGGAAATTCAACAAAAGGCGCAATTCCTCGAATATCTCTTTACTTTCGATAGCCTGGGCTTCATCGATCATGATCACGCTATGCTTGCCCATACTATGGTTTGAATACAGGATCTTATGCAAACAGTGGAAAAGATCGATCTTTGTAGCTAATTCTTCTCCCCCCAGTTGATGGATGATCTCGCGGATAAATTCCAAACCGGAGAGCCGGGGGTTGAGGATAAAAACCGACTGATATAAATGCTCCTGCTGTAATTCCTGCCAGAGAATACGGTTCAAAAGAGTCTTACCGCTTCCGTATTCACCGGTAATTAAACCGGCGCCCTTACGTTCACGCACCACATACAGCATGCGCGCCAAAGCCTCTTTATGCTGCTGTGAATAATACACGAACCGAGGGTCAGGCGTATTTTCAAAGGGCTTCTCTTTTAACCCCCAATATGATTCATACATAGTTTAGTTTCCGCTGACCGGGATGCCTTTTTTGCTGACACTGACAAACGAATAATCTGCTTTAGTCTTAGCGTCAATTTGATGGCTCAAGACCCCGCGCATGCCCTGCATATCCGCAGACATTTCACCGCGCCAGAAACATACACCCGTTTTCTCGGAAGTCTGCATAGTCTCCCAAACCACCTGGTTTTCATCCTGAACGGTTAAAGTATAATTGGTGATCGGAAACCCCTTTTTCCCGAAGTTCATAAAAGAAACCTGGTTATTCTTAAAAGAAACCGTTTCTCTGTCTTTCTTTCCTCCTCCGGAAAGCGGGGATAATTCGATAAGCCATTCGCTATTATTCAATTCCCCGCGCTTTTTCTCCGCCAGCGCCTTTTGATTCTTATTTGCCGCTTCTTTGGCTTTATCGACTGCCTTCTCCGGAGCTTTTTTTGCTACGGGAGCAGCTTTTACATCGGCAGCCTTTACCTGCGTTGCAGAATCATCGGTCTTTTTCTTGCTCCCAAACCAGGCGTGCGCGTCACTCATATAAATAAACATAAAACTTAAAACCACCGTCATTACTAACCCTTTTTTCATTTCTCCTCCTCCTTTAAAGAAAGATTAATTCATGGGTTTCTTACCTTCCCATGTCTGCCATGTT
>CAZPNW010000013.1:0-15614 GCA_964588175.1 uncultured Planctomycetales bacterium | reverse complement strand
AAATACCGATACAAAGAATAACATATATAATTGCTTCTCGACGCTTATCATGCGCTCCTTTGAAATATACCAATAAAGACAGGAAGAAAGATATTACAAAAGCGATTATAGAAGAAAGCGCATAAATGTTCATGTCTCTTTTATTCTGCTGACTCCTTGTAAGTGAGAACTTTTTTGCCAAAAATAATTCATTTCCCCGAAAGGGCCGCCGCTTTTACTCGTACCGCCGTGCGTAGAAAGATACGGAGAAAAAGCGATATGGCGGGAATTGATCCTTATCATCCCGCAATTATTCAATCCTTTGGCAAATTTCCTCATATATTTTGCTGTAGATATCCATAGTGATGTCCGAATTCCGAATTTATGACGATTACCGAATCGTATCATCTTTTCAAAAACTTCTTCATCAGTTCCCTGAACAATGATCAATGGCAATAGAGGGAAGAAAATTTCTTCCTTAACACATCTCATATCACGGGCCTGCTCAATATCTAACACTTCTAAAAGCGTAGGTTGTATATACATACCTTCGGGGTCAAGTTGATTTAAATAATTAATACGTTCCCCACCGCAAAGGATCTTCGCCCCTTTTGCGACAGCATCACTGCGGAAATCAAAATAATCTTTAATCTTTCCCACAGGAGCAAGTATCGTTTCCGGATCACTCGGCAAAGAAGCCTTGAGAGCTTTTGTCTTCTTTACCATCAAATTCGAGAAATCATGATATGCTTTATGATGTATGATACAGATCTTCGGGACCATACATATTTGAGTCGAGCCCAGGAAACAATCGAGCAAAGAATCGCTGGCTTTTTCCAAATCGCCATCCTTCCAGACTGCCACGATATCATTCCCTGAAAGCTCTAAGATCGGTTTTTTACCAGCCTGAAATATTTTCGCGCCGATCTCAAGGCCCCTATTACTATCTCCAAAGAAGACGATATCATTCACGTAAGGGCTTTCTAACCACTCATCCATCATCTTTTTAGGATTCCCGACTATGAGATTAACAATCCCTAACGGACAATTATTCTTTACGATTGATTCGTAAACTACTTCCTTCCACAAAAAAAGCGTAGATAACGGCGCGCTTAACGAAGGCCGGATGATCAGGGTATTGCCGGTGATCAAAATAAAAATACCGCTGTAAGAATCGCTTGCAGAAGCGTTCGCAGGAGTCGTTATACAAACGACTCCATCAGGTTTTCTTGACCAATAGAGGATCTCATTATTATATCTGCCGATCTCATGCCTGACCTGTTTGCAATAAAAATCGATTGTTTCAGGGCAAGTCCCCATACGCATCCCCTCAAACTCCCACTCCGCTAACTTACGGGGGTGCCCTTCTATTATCATTAACTTAATAAATTCTTCTTTCTTCTCAAGCAGTAAATGGTAACAATCCAGAAGCATCTTTTTTCTTGTAGCCAAGGGGACCTTACGAAAACTCTGGAATGCTTTATACGCTGATTCTATCGCAAGCCGATTAGCCTCAGTATCCCCTACGCAATATTTCCCAAACACATATTCTTGAGCTTCCCGGCTATTTTCCTGCAACTTCCCGGTTTTGATCTCAGTCATGATCCTGAACGTGTTCTTAAAATCGCTTATAAATTTATCAGAATAAGGGAAATATCCATAACTTCCCGTATCTAAATGCTTACCATCAACTAAAAGAGTAAATTGCTTCATAGTGGCTACCCCAAAGCATTCTTAATGATTCGCAAGAATTCTTCATTGTCAAAAGGTTTAGACAAATAATCAAATACCTCTAATTCTTTTGCGCTGACATACTTATCCATATCCGCGTATCCTGTGATCATAATTTCCGGTATTGCCTTCTTACCCGCTCCTTCTAAATAGGCGCGTATCTGCTTTATAGTCTCGACTCCATCCATGCCCGGCATACGCACATCGGAAATGATCAGGTCAAAATCCGCCTTTTTAACTTTCACCAGCGCCTCTTCTCCGCTCTTGGCGATCTCCGTAGTATAGCCTTCTTTCTTCAATAGCTTGATCAGCGTCTTGGAAACCAACTCTTCGTCATCAATGATCAGGATATGTTTTGCCATAATTACACGACTCCTTTTACCTGATATTTAGAGCTCATCTTCTGCTCCATCCAGGCATCGA
Organism: uncultured Planctomycetales bacterium; assembly: GCA_964588175.1. Taxonomy (GTDB): domain Bacteria; phylum Omnitrophota; class Gorgyraeia; order Gygaellales; family Profunditerraquicolaceae; genus JBAZTA01. The sequence continues at coordinate 13,481 of CAZPNW010000013.1, read as the reverse complement.
TCTTCTCTTTCTGGAAACGCCACTGGCCCACCAATTTTAAGGCAGGTATCTTATCATGCTTGAGCCAGTCATAAATAGTCCTGCGGCTGACTTTAAGATAATTCTTCAGATCGTCGATCGTCATTAAAGACTCAATATTATTCATAACATTTGCCTCACCCATGGACTTAATTATATTACTAAATTTATACTTGTCAATATAAATATATTCATTATTATGCAAAAGTGTGCAAAACGAGCTTAATAGTGCAAAGATATGCAGAAATTGATAAGTAGGTAAAGGAGTCGCAGGTCTCATGTAGACGGATTCTGTTGAACGGGTGGCTTGGACTGCACCTTGCCTTTATCGGATAGGCAAGTGCGTCCTTCTTGGACTGTTTTCGAGCGGGGCATAAAGGCAAGCCTGCCTGACGGCAGTCAGGGAGCGGGCCCCGTTAGAAAACGTGGTTTCTAACGGGACGGGCATGGATGCCCCTCTATAGTTAATGGTCGATGGTCCATAGCAAAGGGTAATCCGGAGAACCGGGAATCCGGGGTTAGGAGATCAGGAAATCAGTAGATCAGGAATAATGCGTGAAGAGTAAAAACATATCAGTTGTCGCAAGTTACGTATCGACTATTAACTATTGACTACTTGTGTCTTGCCTGCCCCGAGCTTGTCGAGGGGGGACCTGCTTCTTTAATATTGGTAGTTAGGTAAGGGTAAAGATATTAGTTTAGTAGTTGGGTAAAGTAGCTTGGTTTAAAACAGTAAATAGTAAGTTAAGTTTGAAATCTAAAGGTTCAAGATTCCTGCCTGCAATCAGGTAATTTTAAAATTTGTTATTTAGTCTTTGAATTTCCTTTGTTATTTGAATTTTAACCTTGATCATTAACGTTAAATAACCCAACTCCTTAACCTAACAACTAAACTAACATCTTAACCACAACCTATGACTATGGACCATGGACCGTGGACTATTTTGTGATCTGCGACTTGTGTCTTGTGTCTTGTGCGATGAATTTGCGGAAGTGCTAATATCGTGAGCGGACTTGAATGGAACGCAGGATCAAAGGAATGGGCTTTAGTTCAGGGGCATCGAGAGTAATACCGACGCGGTAACGGGCAGGCGACAGGCAATTATTCCATATTACTTTGCCTGTCGTAATGATCCTCTCCCCATTATCCGGCATGCATAACTGCACATCAACCGCTACACCAGGATCTAATTGTTCTTTAGTTTCCAAGCCCAGCCCTTTGGAACTGATATCAAAGGTATTCACCCAGGCGCCTTTTAATGAGCGGATCGTCAGATACATGAGCGGTATAGATACAGGAAACCTCACGTAATTTCTTCTCTCTTTACTTTCCCATTCATTCATAGCTTGATTATAAATTATACAATGGTTAGAAATGTTTTGTCGATTCAAATATACTCTATCCAGCAAGGTATTTCAAGTCGATTTCCACTCATTTTGAAAGCGTTTTCAAATCAAAGATAAAAGCGCATAACCATTTGTTAAGACAATAGTTATGCGCTTATTGAAAGATTTAGTTCCTAGGCTATTTCCTGAGAATTTCTTTAAATTTTTTCGTTAATGCAGGCAGGATCTGAAAAACATCCCCGACAATGCCATAAGTTGCTACCTTAAAGATCGGAGCGTCCGGGTCTTTATTAATGGCAATAATGATCTTTGAGGACTGCATCCCGACTAAATGCTGGATCTGACCGGAAATACCGCAGGCAATATATATTTTCGGAGCAACCGTCCTTCCGGTCTGGCCTACCTGATGCGAATACGGGATCCATCCAGAGTCAACTGCCGCACGCGATGCCCCAACTGCTCCTCCTAATACATGGGCAAGCTCTTCTAAAAGCTTAAAGTTCTCAGGAGCCCCCATGCCTCTTCCGCCGGATACAATAATATCTGCTTCCGCGATATTCACCAGGCTCTCGACTTCCTCGATAATATCGAGAAGTTTCGTACGGGAAGCATACAATGAGTTCTCAAACGTTTCCTTGATGATCTTACCTTTACGATGCTTATCCGGGGCTATCGGCTGCATGACTTTGTGGCGGACAGTCGCCATCTGAGGCCGATGATTCGGGCTGATAATAGTCGCCATGATGTTCCCGCCGAATGCCGGACGCGTCTGCAGTAATATCTTTTTTTGAGGATCAATATCTAAACCGGTACAATCAGCGGTAAGTCCGGCGTCAACAGTAATAGCTACCCGTGAAACCAAAGACCTCCCGATAGAAGTTGCCCCACAGAGAACGATCTCAGGTTTATATTTATTGATCAATTTGACTAAGATATTCGTATACGGCTCATCCTGGAAATTTGCCAACTCAGGCGCCTCTACCAGATAGATATTATCCGCGCCGTGCCAGATCAATTCATCAAGTTGATCGTCAAGTTTATTGCCGATCAATACGCCGCTGACCTGAGTATTAAGTTTAGCCGCCAATTCATGAGCCTTTCCCAGAAGTTCGTAAGCGACAGACTGAACCTTCCCGTTCTTCTGCTCGATAAAGACCCAAACGCCTTTATAATCTTTGATATTAGGCAGGACGCCCTTATTTTGCGTCTTTTCTAAAAGTATCGCTTTAAATTTACAAGCCGGGACACACGCTCCGCAAAGAGTACACTTATTCAGGTCTATTGATGCCTTCTTATCCATCATGCGAATAGCATCAAAAGGGCATACTTTCAAACATAAGGTACAACCGGTGCATTTTTCTAAGATAACCTGTATCGGCATGTTAATTAACCTCGTTTTTAATTAAATCCACTAATTGCGTAACCACTTCCCCTGCCTCGCCTTTAAGCATGACCCCGCCGGCCCGCTGAGGGGGAGTAAAGATCTTGACCACTTGTGTCGGAGAACCGCATAACCCGATCTTCTGAGGGTCTAAATTAAGCTCTTTTTGCGTCAATACCGTGATCTTGGCGGATTTTGCTTTCATCATTCCTTTTAAAGACGGCAGGCGCGGTTCATTGATCTCTTTGACCACCGTCAAAAGCACCGGCAGCGGCGTCTCAATGACCTCAAAGCCTTCTTCCATCATCCGTTCAACTTTCATTTTACTGCCGCTGACCTCTTCGATCTTTTTTACGTAGGTGACCTGGGGGATATCTAAATGAGTTGAGATACCGGGCCCGACCTGCGCGGTATCCCCGTCAGATGCCTGTTTACCGCACAAAACAATATCGAAAGCGCCGATTTTTTTAATGGCGCCTGCCAAAGTATAACTCGTCGCCCAAGTATCGCTTCCGGCGAACGCGCGGTCGCAAACCAAGAAACCTTCATCCGCACCCAATGATATCGCTTCCCGCAGCGCGGCTTCCGCCTGAGGAGGGCCCATGGTCAACACCGTTACTTTACCCCCTAATTTTTCCTTCAAACGCACACTTTCTTCGATCGCGTACATATCAAAGGGATTGATGACCGCTTTTACACCTTCACGGATAAGAGTATTGGTTTCCGGATTGATCCTTACTTCTGTTGTTTCAGGGACCTGCTTGATACAAACGATTATATTCATATGTTCGTTAGATTCGTTGTGTTCGTTAATTTCGTTAATATCGTTAATGTCGTTTGACCTTTAACGCCTGCCTTACCGAAGACAGGATATTTACGAAAATCGTTACCTTATACCCCCAGATGCGACTGCATATAATCATCAAATTTCTTGATAGTGCCCTCTTGTATGGAGATAAACTCAGCTCCCACATCATAACGCACTCCTCGGGAAGGGTCCCCGATCACAAATTCTTTGACCCAGGAGACTTTCGCAGTAGCGGTAATGGGAAGCTTTTCTCCCGGAAGAAATATCTTTAGATCAATGATATCTGCTTCATTCAATTTCTCATAGCCGACAAAACAAATGCCGCCTTTACTGATATTCTTAGTCAATGTCAGGTTACCCGAAGAAAAACTATTCTTTTTAGAATAAGAAACATCAACCAGGATATTCAGCCGCGAAAACTTTCTGCGTTCTAACCCGCCATTCATCATGCCCTGCTTTTAGCTGCGTAATAGTGCTTATTGAGCAAGTTCTTTAATGATCTTCAACGCGATGATATTACGCTGTATCTGGTTTGTCCCTTCATAGATCTGGGTGATCTTCGCGTCACGGACATATTTCTCGATCGGATAATCCTTCATATAACCATAGCCGCCGAATATCTGAAGAGCGTCAACCGTCACTTTCATCGCCACATCCGAAGCGTACATCTTAGCCATCGCCGATTCCTTGGAAACATCTTTTATACCGGCATCGACCATTCTGGCAGCAGAATATACCAATCCCCGCGCGGCTTCTATTTCAGTTGCCATATCCGCGATCATCCACTGGATCCCCTGGAAACTAGAGATCGACTTCCCGAACTGATGCCTCTCTTTAGCATACTTGACCGATAATTCTAAAGCGCCCTGCGCGATCCCTAAAGCCTGAGCAGCTACACCCGGACGGGACATATCAAAGGTGCGCATGGTCACAATGAAACCCATCCCTTCTTTTGCTAAAAGGTTTTCTTTCGGGATCTTACAATCGGTAAAAATAAGCTCTCGCGTTGAAGACGCGCGAATACCGAATTTATCCTCTTTTTTGCCAAAAGTAAAACCAGGCGTGCCTTTTTCCACAATAAACGCTGAAGCGCCGCGCGCGCCTTTACTCTTATCAGTCATCGCTACCACAACATAGGTTTCAGCATCGCCGCCATTGGTTATAAAATGCTTTAAACCGTTCAAAACATAATGCTTCCCTTCCAATCGTGCGGTTGTCTTGATCGCGGAAGCGTCAGACCCTGCTTCCGGCTCAGTAATGCCGAACGCGGCAACTTTTTTCCCGCTGGCTAAATCCGGCAAATATTTCTTTTTCTGCGCGTCATTACCAAAAAGGACGATAGGAAACGTCCCTAACGCTGAGGCAGCATAGCAAACCGCGATACCGCCGCAAGCGCGCGATAATTCTTCGGTAGCGATACATAAATTCAGTACCCCCACCCCCATCCCGCCGTATTCTTCCGGGATAAACAACCCGAATAAACCGCCATCAGCGATAACTTTAATGACCTCCCAGGGATACTCCTCTGACTGATCATATTTTGCGGCTACCGGCCTGACTTTTTCATCGGAGATCCTACGCGCCAGATCCCTTACCATCTTCTGTTCATCTGCAAATAAGTAATCCATGATCAAACCTCCTTGAGCACCTTAAAATTTTTATCTAGCGAAACTCCACCGAGTGCACGAAAGAAATTTCGAAGAAATTTCTTGTGCGTTTACGAGGTGGAGTGAACACCCCGCACTCCCACCCACAACCGCAATTTAACCTTGAAATTATACCATATAGACAGAGTTTTACAAGCTTTTTAGAAGAGCGATTTCCTGGCAGTTAGGGAACTTGCAGCAATTAATGCATTCAGCCCAGATTTTATGCGGCAGATCTGAATGTTTCACCCTTTTAAAGCCGAATTGCTTGAAATAATCCGGTTTATAGGTTAAAACAAATACCTTACGAGCGCCTAATTCTTTAGCTTCACCCATACATGCCGTCACCAATTGCCGGCCGATACCTTTTCCCTGTTTATTTTTAAGCACAGCCAGGGCTTTTATCTCAGCTAAATCTTCCCAGGAGACATGCAACGCGCAACACCCTAAGATCTTATGGCCTTCTTCAACTACCCAGAAATCACGCAAGTTTTCGTATAACTCATTAAGCGAACGCGGCAGCATGATATCCTGCTTGGCGAAAACATTGATCAATGCCTGAATATGTTTGATATCCCCTATTTTTGCTTTTCTCAGCATCTCCAACCTACCTTATTTTACTAGTTATCCTTTTACTCTTATCCATGGACTATTGACTACCTGTGTCTTGTGTCATGTGTCATGTGTCTTGTGTCTTGTGACTTGTGACTTGTAATCTCCGTCCCCTTTGCCACCACCACGATCCCTGAATCAGTCACATGGAACTTCTTTTTATCTTCTTCCAGGTCATACCCGATAACCATGCCTTCAGGGATCTTAACATCTTTATCGATAATGGTCCTTTTGATATTAGCGTACCTGCCGATATGAACGCCTTCCAAAAGGATCGAATCATAAACCTGGGAATAACTATTGATCCTGACATTCGGAGAAACGATCGTTCGCTTGATCTGTCCTCCGCTGATAATACTGCCGCTTGCCACAAGCGAATCAAGCGCCAACCCTACCCGGCCGGTGATCTCCTCTCCTGCAAAAACAGTCTTTGCAGGAGGAAATTGCTCCTGATATGTCCGCACCGGCCACTGGCGGTCATAAAGATTAAAGACCGGATCGACCTGCACTAAATCCATATTAGCCTCAAAATAGGCATCGATCGTCCCGATATCACGCCAATACAACGCTTCTTTCCTATTCTCGTCGATAAAATTAAAAGCCGTTACTTTTAAGCCCTTTTTAACCATCCGAGGCAGAATATCCTTGCCAAAATCATGAGAAGAAGAATTCTTCTTGGCATCTTCGTGCAGCTGCTCTTCCAGAACCTTGCTTTTAAAAACATAGATCCCCATAGAAGCATAGATCTTATCCGGATACCCGGGGATAGTCTTAGGTTTCAGCGGCTTCTCATGAAAATCTTTAACATTACCTTTAAGATCAACTTCCAATACCCCTAAATGAATAGATTTACTCTTTTCCACTTCAACGACGCCTACGGTCAGATCGGCATCAGATTCCCGATGGGCGTCGATCATAGTTGAATAATTCATTTTATAGACATGGTCTCCGGAAAGGATCACGACATACTCCGGCCTATCGATCTCAAGGCTGTAGAGGTTTTGATATATCGCGTCAGCTGTGCCTAAATACCAGGTATCGCCTACGCGCTGCTGGGCCGGTAATAACTCGATATATTCGCCGAGTTCAGAAGAAAGGATATTCCATCCTAAACGGATATGGCGCTGCAGAGAAGCTGATTTATACTGGGTGAGGACATAGATCTTGCGTAATCCGGAATTAACGCAATTGCTTAAGGTAAAATCGATTATCCGGTAAATTCCGCCGAAAGGGACAGCCGGTTTGGTGCGGTCTTTTGTCAAAGGCCATAAACGCTCTCCCTTACCTCCTGCCATGACGAACGTTAATACCTGTTGTTTCATTTTATGATGAGCTCCGTAACACCATGCCTGACCATCATCACGCCGATCGCGGCTAGTAAAATGTACATGATCTTAGAAAACGCCCTTGTGCCGGCAGGGCCGAGTAAATTCATAATAGCATCGGCTTTATTCAAGGTAAGCCACACAATAAGCATATTGATAATAAGGGATATTAAGGTAGGGACCAGTCCGAATTTATCTACCATCATGAGCGTAGTGGTCAATACCGCAGGACCGGTTATAAGCGGCGTACCCAGAGGGAAAACCCCGATATCTTTATCAGTACCGCTCGATAACCCCCCTCCCTTCGATGAGCCAGGCATGAGTAAACGCACGGAAATGACAAATAAGAGCAAACCTCCGGCGATCTGAAAATCAGGGATCGAGATACCGATATAGCGTAAGACCCATTTACCGATAAACATGAACAAAAGGGCCATGATCGTCGCGGTCTTGACCGAATCGATGATGATCTTACGCTTTTGCTTCTTATTCGTATTCTCTACCAAAGAAACAAATAAAGGGATATTGCCGATCGCGTCAACCGCCACGAAGATCGGAATAAAAGCAAGTATGAACGGTTCCAATGATTTATACATGATTTTATAGATTACCACAAAAGACTATGCCGGGCAAGGGAAATAGACTCAGCGCTCGGTTTTCGGTTATCGGTTACTAAAACTGTTTTTAGTCGCCGATAACCGAGCACCGAGTACCGATCACCGCAATCAGTATTTTACTTCCATAAGGCACAATCCGCAGGCAGGAGCCGTCACACCGGCCCGTTTCCTGTCTTGAGAAAGCAATATCTTCTTCATACTTCCCTGCGGAAGCTTCCCTCTGCCGATATCAATAAGGGTCCCGGCGATATTACGCACCATATTATACAAAAATCCGTCCGCCTGTATGGATATGAGGATACAATCGCCTTTTTTCACGATCTTGATCCGGCTGATATGCTTAACGGGATTCTTTTCCTTTTTCGCTGTTGCCTGAAACGCTTTAAAATTATGTTTTCCCAAAAGGCAGCTTGCTTCCCGGCGCATCAAACTCACATTCAACGGAAAGCGGCAAAAATAAGCCCGGTCCTTCAATAATGCTGACCGATGAACCCGGTTAAGGATAGTATAACAATAAACCTTTGACCGCGCATGAAAACGGCTGTGAAAGTCAAGGGCGGCCTCCTCTATTTTAACAACACTGATATCAGCGGGAAGAAGCGCGTTCAATCCTTCCTGGATACGCGCAAGCGGCAGTGCCGACACAGTTTTAAAATTAGCGATTTGTTCCCGGGCATGCACCCCGGCATCGGTCCGGCCGGAAGCAATGAGCTTGACTTGCTCCTGCAGTATTTGACGAAGCACTCCCTCTACAGTGGCCTGAATCGTAGGAACTTTTGACTTTCCTGCCCCGAGCGGCTTGCGTGTAGAAACGTCTCCCCGAGTCGAGGGGTTGCTTCTTTGCGCCTGCCAACCGGAAAACCTGGTGCCGTCATATTCAAGGGTCAATTTTATATTGCGCATAGGATTCCTAAACAGAAGCTTTCTTTCCTGGGGGCTTATAATAAGAATATACCGCAACAACAAAAGGAATAAGTGCCAAAACAAGCACTGTCAGCGCGTACCGGCAAAGACCCAGCCCCGGTAGAGATAAAAACAGGCCCGTCGCCAAGAAATTATTCACAAAATGCCAGAGTATCGCTGCTTCAATACCGACCCACAGCAATAAATATCCGGCGGCAATGCCGGTAAGGAACTTTTCAACGCCGGTGAACACCCCGGGATAGATACTTCCGTCGGTTGAAGTATGTAAAAATCCCCAGATAAAAGCCGCGACAACCACCGCTAAAAAACTGCTTTTAAAATTTTTCTTACAGAAAGCAATAGTAAAACCGCGAAAGAACTCTTCGGTGACCGCAGGAAGTACTGCCATCGCCAAAGGAGCCCAATACATGTTCTTTGAAGTAAAAATACTACCCATTATCTCATCGATACCGACGTCCCAGACCAAATGCATTTGCTCGAAAATAGAATAAAATCCCAAGACCGCGATAAAACTGATAAAAGCAAAAGAATAACCAATAATGACACGGGCAGTGGCAGGCGCTTTTTGAGCATTAAAGATATCTCTTCCGAAGCTTTCCCTGAAACAATACCGGGTGAGGCTCACCAGAACCATTACCGCCAGGCTAAACATAACCACTGATATCAATTTAAAGATCATATCAGCGGAAGCCGCGAACATGGGTTCTTCAGTAAATTTCGTAACCAGGAAAAATAACCCCAGGGCTATCGCGTAAACTTTTCCCAATTTCCAGTCTAATTGCTTTCTTTTAAGAAAAGCTTCTACCACGATGATAATGGTAACCATAAAAGACAGGCTCAGAGCGATAAAAAACCATATTTGAGAGAACAAAATATCTTTATGGCAGCGGTCCTTGAATCCTTGAGGAAGGATTATCCCTTTTGAAAAAGATACTACACCTTCTTTAACCTTCAGGAAAAGCGCAGGGTAGATCTCATTGATCAAAGGGATATTGCTTACCCAACAAAAAGACCTTACCGGAGGCTGCCCGGGATCTTTTGTATCCTGCTGCGGCTCAAGATGAAACTCCTGAATATCGCTTCCTTGCGCGGCAATAAATTCAGAAGATACTTTTAAAGCGGCTATTTTATCAAGCGAGACATTTTCCCTGCTGTCCCAGGCATGTCCCGAAAGCTCAAAGCCTACCACCGTGCCTTGACGGCTGTCAACACTCACCCGGACAATCCCCTTTTCGGGGTCTTGCCCCTGCAGCACCCAATATGAATACACACAGCCTTTTTCCCTGATCAGGCGTTTTACTTCTGGATATCCGAATCGTTCCAGAAGATATAATGTATCGGTATTTCTCGAAGAAAAGTCAATAGAATGGACAGCGCAATGACGCAGGTCTATACCCACACCTATTTCGTCGATAAACGTTTGCGCGGTATCCAAAGCATCCTGTTTACTGACGGATGGAGCGCTTAACAAATCTGAATCCGATGGTTGGAGAACGGTATAATAGGCGGAAACAGCGAGGATACAAAAAGAAAGTATTCCAAAAAGAAGAAACCGGGTTACAAATTTCCTGTCCAGTGAGCGCCCCCCTTTATTGGATCAAAGCTTCAGCGATCTGAACGGCATTAAGCGCGGCCCCTTTAAGCAGGTTATCCGAAACTATCCATAACCACAAGCCGTTTTTAACGAATGGGTCCCGCCGGACCCTGCCGACAAAAACCTCACCCCTGCCTTCAACATCTTTCGGCATGGGGTAAAGCCCTTTCGACGGATCATCAACCAGGATCACTCCGGGACTTTTGGCAAGAAGCTTCTTGACCGACTCAGGCTGAAGCGGAGATTTTGTTTCAATATAAACACTCTCTGAATGTCCCGTACGCACAGGCACGCGCACGGTAGTAGCAGAGACCTTGATTTTGGGATCATTCATGATCTTGTGGGTCTCACGCACGAGCTTCCACTCTTCGCTGGTATAGTCATCATCAGTAAACCCGCCAATTTGAGGAAAGACATTGAATGCCAGCTGCTGCGGCATGCTTCTTTCTTGCGGCTTCATCATACTTTCCACAGAGGATTGGCTTGTGGCTTGCCTGCCTGCCGGACAGGCAGGTGTCTTGTGTCGTGAAACTATGCAATCCAACTCGTTCCACAACTGCTCAACCGCGCTCTTGCCGGCTCCGGAAGAAGCCTGCAGCGTTGTAACAATGACCCTTTTAATACCAACTTTCTTATGAATAGGATTAAGCGCCACCACCATCTGTATGGTGGAACAATTCGGATTGGCAATGATCCCTTTATGCTTCTTTATATCTTTGGCATTTACCTCCGGGACCACCAGGGGGACACGCGGATCCATACGGAAATCAGCGCCGTTATCTATAACCACCGCTCCTCTTTTTACCGCTTCCACGGCATACTTGACCGCGGCGCCCTTTTCTCCTTCGGTACCGGCGAACAAGGCGATATCGATCCCTTCAAAGCCTTCAGGAGAGATCGCCTCAACCTGGTATTTCTGACCGTCGACTTCGATCTCCCGGGCCGAACGCGCGAAGACGCGTAAATCAGCCACGGGGAACTTACGCTGCTTGACACAACGTAACATCTCAATACCGACTACCCCAACACCAATCACCGCGACATTATATTTTGTCTTTTTAATCATCGCTATAACCTCATCTTAAAAATTACAGGTTCTTAACAACCAGATCGCCTATTTCTGTGGTGCTAAAGCCCATTTTACCGGCAGCAAGCGATTTCAGGTCTTTTGCCACGATCTTGATCACCGCGTTCTCGATCGCTTTGCCCGCGGCGACTTCGCCTAAATTCTCCAGCATCATACCGGCGGCACAGATCGCCGCTAAGGGATTGATCACGTTCTTTCCGGTATACTTAGGAGCTGAACCGCCGATGGGCTCAAACATCGACACACCTTGCGGATTAATATTCCCTCCCGCCGCGATACCCATGCCTCCCTGCACCATCGCCCCCAAATCGGTAATAATATCTCCGAACATATTATCCGTGACAATAACATCAAACCATTCAGGGTTCTTGACAAACCACATCGTGGTAGCATCTACATGGGCATAATCGGTAGTAATATCCGGGTATTCCTTGGCGATCTCATTAAAGGCCCTTTCCCACAGGTCCCAGGCGTAGGTAAGGACATTGGTCTTGCCGCACAAGGTCAGCTTTTTCCTTTTATTGCGTTTGCGGCAGAAATCAAAAGCGTAACGGATGCAACGCTCGACTCCTTTGCGGGTATTATAGGAGATCTGAATGGCAACTTCATCCTGAGTGCCTTTTTTCTGGAATTCTCCCATCCCTTTATACAAACCTTCCGAATTTTCTCTGACCACGACAAAATCAATATCCTCGGGTTTCTTATCCTTTAACGGGCAAAAAGCGGAATTATACAGTTTTACCGGCCTTAAATTGATATACTGGTCCAATGAAAAGCGTAATTTTAATAATACGCCCGTTTCCAGGATACCAGGCTTTACCTCAGGATGACCGATCGCCCCCAGGAAAATAGCGGAATATTTTTTTAATTCCTCAATATCTTTTTCTTCCAGCGTCTTGCCGGTCTTTAAATACCGCTCGCCGCCGAAATCAAATATTTTCTGTTCGTATTTAAAATTAAATTTCTTCGCCGCGGCTGATAAGACCTTTAAGCCTTCATTAACAACTTCAGGGCCGGTACCGTCACCGGGAATAACCGCTATTTTATACATTGTTAAGCTCCTTATTCGTTAATATCGTTATTATCGTTGTGTTCGTTTTGTCCGTTAGTATCGTTAATCCCGTTAAACGATACTAACGATAGTAACGAAAATAACGACAATAACGATATTAACGACAATAACGATTTTTAATATATTTCATTAACCCTCCGGCTTGCACCAATTCCTGCAAGAAACCGGGAAATGCCTGGGTTTTATAAACTGCATTGCGGGTTATATTCTTAATGCTTCCCGCGTTTAAATCTATCTCGAGCTCATCTCCATCGGATATTTTATCGATCGCTTCCGATTCTAGAAAAGGTAACCCTATATTGATCGCGTTGCGGAAAAAGATCGCCGCGAAGCTGCGGGCAATGACCGCGGAAACCCCACACCCTTTAATTGCCAATGGCGCATGTTCACGAGAGGAACCGCAACCGAAATTCTTTCCCGCGACAATGATATCTCCAGGCTGGACTCGACCCGCGAAATCAGGCTTAATACTTTCCAGGCAATGCTTTCCTAATTCCACAGCATCGGTTGAAACCAAATATTTAGCCGCGATTATATCGTCAGTATTAACATCATCTCCGAATTTATGGACTTTACCTTTTATGATCATATTGTTTAAACTTCCCCCGGATGCGTGATCTTCCCCGTGATCGCGGAAGCCGCCGCAACCGCAGGATTGGATAAATACACAAATGATTCCGGGCTTCCCATCCTGCCGATAAAATTCCTATTGGTCGTTGCCAAACAAGTTTCACCCACGGTCAAGATCCCCATATGGCCGCCCAGGCAGGGGCCGCAGGTCGGCGTAGAAAATATCCCTCCGGCTTTTACAAAGATCTCCGCCAACCCCTCTTTTACAGATTGCAGATAGATCTTTTGAGTGGCCGGGATAACGATCAAACGCAACCCTGCTTTTACTTTCTTGCCTTTTAAGATCTTTGCGGCAACACGGATGTCACTGATCCTGCCATTGGTACAGGAACCGATGACAACCTGGTCAAGCTTCACCTTGCCCAATTTACTGGCCGGTTTCACATTGCTGGGTAAATGAGGGCAGGAAACTACCGGCTC
>CAZPNW010000012.1:0-7776 GCA_964588175.1 uncultured Planctomycetales bacterium | reverse complement strand
GGCGCAGGCTATCGGCGCGGTCTGCCTGGAGTTGGAGCGTTTGGCTAATCATGTGGGCGATCTGGGCGCGTTAGGACGAGATGCCGGTTTTATGCCGACCAGTGAGTATTTCGGCCGCATGCGGGGCGATTATTTGAACCTGCTTTTAACGGTCACGGGCAATCGTTTCGGAAAAGGATTGTGCCGTCCGGGCGGCGTCCTCTTCGATATCGACGGTGAAATGTCCGATGAGCTTTGCCGTAAGCTTAAAACTTACAAAAAAGAATTTGAGGATGTCAGTGAACTTTTATTCACCCGCCCTTCGGTGCTGGCGCGTTTTGAAGGGATAGGGGTGGTTTCTCCTAAGAACGCGAAAAAGTACGGATTGGTGGGACTTGCGGCGCGCGCCAGCTCCCTGGAACACGACGCGCGTATCGAGTATTCATCGGGGATGTGGCAGTTCTATCATATCCCCATTTCACTTGCCGCCACCGGTGATGTCTATGCGCGGGCTTTGGTGCGCCGTCAGGAAGTGATGCGATCGCTGGAGTTCCTGTTAAAGGCGCTGCCTGCGCTGCCAAAAGGCGAGGTCATGGTCACCGTCGGAATGATGAGGCAGGAGGCCCTGGCTGTTTCTCTGGTGGAAGGCTGGAGAGGAGAGATCATGCATGTCGGGATAACCGATGGGAAGGCTGGATTCACCCGCTATAAGATCAAGGACCCGTCGTTTAATAACTGGCAGGGCCTGGCCATGGCGATGCGTAACCAGGAGATCTCGGATTTTCCCTTATGTAACAAGAGTTTTAATTTGTCGTATTGTGGACATGATCTATAAAGGGCTCATATGTTGAAAATTCTTCTCACGCGTTTTAAACAAGGGCGCCGGACCTTGGCGTTCCCGAAAGGAAAGCTCCCGGTTCTGCCTGCGCGTTACCGCGGCCGGCCAATCATCGCCGGGCAGGGGGCAGGCGTTGACTTGGGGGCGAATACATTTGTCCCTGACAGCGGTATGCAATACTCCAATGATTTCCGGATGGCCGTATCTAATCGTAATGATCTTGTGCTTAAAGGGGATGAGTATATTTTAGCGCATGCTTTAAAGGAGGATATCCGCAAGCTTTTCGGCCGCTCCCTTAAACTTCGTCAAGTATCCGCCGGAGGATGTAACTCTTGCGAGGCGGATATCAATGTCTTGAATACTCCGGTCTTTGACCTGAGCCGGTTTGGTATACAGTTTGTAGCCTCACCGCGCCATGCTGACGGGATCGTGGTCACGGGGCCTCTGCCGCGCAATATGAAGGACGCCTTGATCAGAACTTATGAGGCGATCCCTGATCCAAAGATCGTGATCGCGGTCGGCGCCTGCGCGATATCCGGAGGCATTTTTGCCGACGGGCCTGAATCGTCCCGGGGATTGGAGGCGCTTATGCCTGTTGACCTCTATATTCCGGGTTGTCCGCCGCATCCCTTGACCATCCTCGATGGCTTCCTGCGGCTCATCGGCAGGATAAAGCAGGGAGCAGAGAAGTGATTTTATTCCTAAGACCTGGTCTTGGGTTGTAGTTCTGTATTATTGAAAAGACCAGGTCTTAAAATAGATAGACCGGTTTTTGGGTTAAGGTAAAGGTTAAGCAGTTAGTATGGTTGTTAGGTTAAGTAGTTAGGTAATATAGCGTTAATGATAAAGTCTAACCCTTCGACAAGCTCGTGGCTATTTTTGCAAAGCAAGAATTAGTGAGGCATAAGCGCCAGAGGCATTCCTCATTCAAGTTTAAATAACAAAGGAAGGTCAAAGGTTTAAGGCGTAATTTTAAGATTTCCTACCTGCCGGCAGGCAGGAATCTTTAGTCTTTGAGCTTCCTTTGTTATTTAGTCTTTAAACTTTAGACTTTATATAATAACCCTTGACAAAAAACACATTAGTGGTATACTTAAAAACAGTAAAAGATTAGAAGTCTTAGCCGTAAGGAAAGGATAACTGACCTTACGGTTTTTTGTTGCAGAAAGCAACACACCGGCGCAATTCCGCCGCAGCAAGCGGCGTACCCAGCCACACCAATTAGGCTGGGTGCAATTAGCGCCGGGTGTACAGCAGAAAGCAACATGGTGTTTGTCATTGTTTGTCCCGTTAGAAGTCTAAAGTCTAGCAGGTAAAGATGATAACGATTTCTAACAAGTTACTAAATATAGAGAAAAGGAGGTACAAGCAATGGCAAAAGGAATAGTAAAGTGGTTCAATGATCAAAAAGGTTATGGATTTGTCACACCTGAAAACGGCAAAGATGTATTCGTACATCATTCCGCTATCAAGGGCGATGGCTATAAATCTTTAGCTGAAGGCGCTCAGGTTGAGTTCGATATCGAACAAGGCCCTAAAGGCGAGCAGGCTACTAATGTAGTCAAGTTATAATCTTGAGTTTCAAACAGGGCCCGGTATCTTTCGAGATCCCGGGCCTTGCTATTTTACGCGGGAATCCGTGTTAGATCAGTTTTTAGGTTAAGGTAAAGGTTAAGCTGTTAGTTTGGTTGTTAGGTAAAGTAGTTAGGTTATATAGCGTTAATGATAAAGTCTAAAGTATAAATAACAAAGGAAGGTTAAAGGTTTAAGGTTAAATTTTAAATTGAACCTTTATCCTTTGAATTTCTTTTGTTATTTAACCTTTAAACTTTAAAATTTTTATAGTCATGTCCGTAATCTTTTAAATACAATATTATAGAAAACCATGGCCTTAATCAGTTTACAGGGAATTACCTTGAAATTCAGCTGCCCGCTTATCTTTGACGCTCTAAGCTTTCAGCTTGAACCGGGTGAGCGCGTTGCTTTACTCGGCAGGAACGGCGCGGGCAAAACTACCCTGATGAAGGTGATGGCCGGACAGTTAGCGGTTGATGACGGTGAAGTCATCTTCCAAAAAGGGATACAAGTCACGCATCTGCCGCAGGAAGTCCCTGTCGATATGAAAGGCAGCGTCTATGATATCGTCCTTTCCGGTTTAGGGGAACGCGCCGCGCTTTTAAGCAAGTATCATGCGCTCACACACCGTCTTCATACAGAACACACACCCGAATTATTAAAACAACTGGATGCCCTGCAAGCCGAGTTAGATCATACCAACTCCTGGGATGTGAATAACCATGTTGAGAATGTGATCACCCGTATGAAGCTCGACGGGGAGAGTGATTTCGCCAGCCTTTCCGGCGGCCAGAAGCGCCGCGTGCTGTTAGCAAGGGCACTGGTGATAAAACCTGAAGTATTGCTTTTGGATGAACCGACCAACCATTTGGATATTGATTCCATCAATTGGCTGGAAGAATTCCTTTCAAATTATCCGGGCACGGTCTTCTTTGTCACCCATGACCGCATGTTCATGACGCATTTAGCTACCAGGATCATCGAACTTGACCGGGGCAGGATCTACAGCTGGGCATGCGATTACAAGACTTTTTTAGAGCGTAAACAAGCCGCGTTAGATATTGACGAATCATCGTGGAACCATTTCGATAAAAAATTAGCCGAAGAAGAGATTTGGATCCGCCGGGGCGTTAAAGCCAGGCGCTGCCGTAATGAGGGCCGTGTCAAGGCGCTGGAGCGCTTGCGGGAAGAGAAGAAGACCCAGCGTAAGCAGGAGGGGCAAGTCCGTATGCGCGCTCAAAACTCTGTTCTTTCCGGCCACCGGGTGATTAAGGCGTTCCAGTTGGGTTTTGGCTATGACGAGAAATGTTTGATCAAAGATTTCTCGACCCAGATCACGCGCGGGGATAAGATCGGTTTGATCGGGCCTAACGGCAGTGGAAAGACTACCTTATTGCGTATTCTCATGGGTAAGCTGGCGCCTCAACGGGGGACAGTTACCCTCGGGACTAACCTTGAGGTTGCCTATTATGACCAGCTGCGCGAGCAGTTGGATGAAGAAAAGACTGTAGCCGAAAATGTAAATAACGCAGGCGACACCGTTATCATTAACGGTAAGCCTAAACACGTTCTGGGATATTTGCAGGAATTTCTTTTTGCCCCTGAACGAAGCCTCACACAGGTTAAAGTCCTTTCCGGCGGAGAACGTAACCGTTTATTTCTGGCTCGGCTGTTTTCTAAACCTTCAAATGTTTTGGTGATGGATGAGCCGACCAATGACCTGGATATTGAGACGCTGGAACTCTTGGAAGAGTTACTCCTTGACTATCCGGGAACAATTATTTTAGTCAGTCATGACCGGGCATTTCTGAATAATGTGGTTACCTCGACCATCGTGATGGAAGGAGAGGGGGAGATCAACGAATATCCCGGCGGATATGACGACTGGTTAAGCCAGCGTAAGGCGGCAGCGCGCGTTGAACCGCCAAAAACAAAGGAAAAAATCGAGCCGGTAAAAAAGAAGAAACCTGTTGTACCGCGTAAGCTTACCTTCAAGGAGCAGAAAGAATTAGATAGCTTGCCGTTAAAGATCGAGAAATTAGAAAATGAGCAGGAAGAGCTCTATAAATTGTTAGCGGATTTTAACTTTTACCAGGGCGATTCCGCGGAAGTCGAACGTGTCAAAGCCCGCTCCGCAACCCTCTCTGAAGAACTCCTCAAGGCTTATCAGCGCTGGGAACACCTCGAAGAACTCGCCGAATAAAACTCCCTTATGTCATTCCCGCCTGCCTGCCTGACGGCAGTCAGGCTTTAAGCGGGCATCCGCGGCAGAAAGCCTACCTGCCGGTAGGCAGGCCGCGCACCGGCGCAATTCCGCCGCAGAAAGCGGCGTACCCAGCCACACCAATTAGGCTGGGGGCAATCAGCGCCGGGTGCAGCCGCAAGCGGCACATCCGGTAACCTGGTGATCAGGGACTAGGAAATCTGTAGCCCGTATATCCGGGACACAATCTTTTAGATATCCAGATGCCCTGATTTCCCTTTCCGGATGCCCGGATATTCTGATCTTCGTTATCCGGTTTCCCGAATAACCGGATTCCCTAACCCTAAATCTCCCTTGTCATCCAGGCCCAAAAGTTGTATACTTATATATAATTACGACGAAAGCATAAGAGGCGTTATGAACACGATTTTACGCAATTATAAGCACTAAACAGACCGGGTCAGGGGAGAGATCCGGTTTTTTAATTTGGGCCATTCTATTATGTAATCCTAAATATATCTTGCGAAAGTGTTAGGAATATGAATTCAGCAAAACATGAAAAACAGGTTGTTTCAAAGAGAAGAGTAACCGATCATGGTGAAGTTTATACTGCCAAACGGGAAGTTAATGCTATGCTTGATTTAGTGAAGCAGGAAACTGAAAGAATAGAGTCACGCTTCTTAGAACCCGCTTGCGGCACAGGTAATTTCTTGACAGAAATCTTAGAACGTAAATTGCACATCGTTCAATCTCGTTACAGTAAAAGTCAGTTAGAATACGAGAGAAA
Source organism: uncultured Planctomycetales bacterium (assembly GCA_964588175.1). Lineage (GTDB taxonomy): Bacteria > Omnitrophota > Gorgyraeia > Gygaellales > Profunditerraquicolaceae > JBAZTA01. The sequence goes on along the minus strand of CAZPNW010000012.1, from coordinate 2,394 downwards.
TGCTGTGTTGGCTGTATCCAGCATTTATGGTATAGACCTTTTAAAAGATAACATTTTTGAGTGTCGAAAACGTCTTTTTGACATCTTTGATCAACAATACATAAATATTTTCAAAGATAAAGTAAAAGAAGAGTGTCGGGATGCGGTTAAATTCATCCTTTGTAAAAATATTATCTGGGGTGATGCACTCGATTTAAAAACGGTGGATGAGAATCCGCAACCAATCGTTTTCTCCGAATGGTCTCCCGTTAAGGGAAGTATGTTTAAACGCCGTGATTTTACCTTCCATGGCTTGCTCGATCATGCAGCGATAAAAGAGCTGCCTCTGTTTTCAGATCTCGGAGACGATGTTTTTATCCCTAAACCTTTGAGAGAATATCCGCCAATTACCTTTTTGAGGGTTTCTCATGTTGAGAGCTAATAATTATAATCCTGATGTTTTAACCTGTTTGGCTAATCTGAGCAGCGATGAGGTCTTTACTCCGCCACAATTGGCTAACCAGATATTGGATTTATTGCCAAAAGAAATTTGGATTGATAAAAACGTGCGATTTCTTGATCCTGTTTCTAAGTCAGGAGTGTTTCTTAGGGAAATTGCTAAACGGTTGGATCGTGGTTTGGAAAAAATAATACCTAGCAAGCAGAAAAGGATTAACCATATTTTCGGAAATCAGCTTTACGGGCTTGCTATATCGGAGTTAACGGCGATGCTTTCCCGTAGATCTGTTTACTGTTCAAAGAAAGCTAATGGGAAATATTCTGTTTGTGAGTCTTTTAATGATCTGTGGGGTAATATTCTTTTTAATCGCATTGAACATGTCTGGGAAGACGGACGATGCGTTTTTTGTGGCGCTAATCGAGAAGAGTATGACCGTGGTGTTGAATTGGAGACTCATGCATATCAATTTATTCACACAAATAAAACAGAGGAGATATTTAAAATGAGATTTGATGTGATTGTGGGAAATCCACCTTATCAGTTGAATGATAAAGGTGGGATGGGGACGAGTGCAATACCGCTGTACCAGCTTTTCGTTGAGCAAGCAAAGAAAATGAGACCTAGATTTTTGAGCATGATTATTCCGTCTCGTTGGTTTGCTGGAGGTAAAGGGTTAGATGATTTTCGTAATAATATGCTGAAGGATAATAGAATAAGCACAATAGTTGATTATTTTGATTCAACCGAGTGTTTTCCTGGTGTAGATATATCAGGAGGGATATGTTATTTCTTATGGGAAAGAAACAAAGCTTCTAATAATTGTAAAGTCGTGTCAGTTAGAAATGGTCAAATTTCGGCTATGAATCGACCTCTTTTGGAAAAAAACAATGATTCTTTTATTAGATTTAATGAAGCGATAAGCATTATAAGAAAAATAAGAGTAAAGAAAGAGCTATGTATTGATCAAATAATAAGCCCAAGAAGGCCGTTTGGTTTCGATTCGTTAGTTAAAATAAAAGTGAAGCCATTTATAGATTCAGTTAAGATATACTCATATCCATCTAATGGCTATATAGCGAAAAACGAAATAGCAAGAAATGTGGAATGGATCTCTAAACATAAGGTTTACATTGCAAAAGCATATGGAGAAAGAGGAAGTTTTCCATACTTAGTTTTAGCGAAGCCCTTTTTGGATGAGGGCAGAAGTTGTTGTTCAGAGACATATTTAGTTGTTGGGCCATTTGAGTCAGGAATTCAAGCAAAAAATGCTATGGTATATATTAAGAGCAGATTTTTTCGGTTTCTGGTGTTACTCAAGAAGAATACTCAGAATGCTCCGCGAGGTGTTTATGCATTCGTTCCTGTCCAAGATTTTACTGAACCATGGACTGACGAAAAACTGTTTAAAAAATATAGATTAACCAAGAAAGAAATCGCTTTTATAGAAGCAATGGTTCGTCCAATGGAGTTAAGCAATGAGTAAGAATTTCTTTCCTCAGCGGCCTGATTCTAAGCCAACTATTTACGCATATGAAGATACGAACTCCCAATATCGAGGTTTACTAAAAATTGGCTATACAACTGTAGATGTTCAGAAACGGGTGGCGCAACAATATCCTACACTTCGTCCTGGAAAACTTCCTTATAAGATAGTTTTTGAAGAATCCGCTATGCGAAGTGATGGTACAGTTTTTACCGATTATGAGGTTCATTATTTTTTGAGAAGCAGAGGGATAAAGAATCCTGATGGCGAATGGTTTAAATGTTCGGTTAAAGAGGCTAAGATGGCGGTGATAGCTGTTCGTTATGGACAGATGAATGAGGAAAATCGTTCTCTTGATTTTAAGATGCGGCCTGAGCAGGCGGCGGCAGTGGAAAAAACTGCAACCTACTTTGAGAGCTTCCGGAAAGAAAGCCCGAAGAAGCCGCCTCACTTTTTATGGAACGCGAAAATG
>CAZPNW010000011.1:0-11146 GCA_964588175.1 uncultured Planctomycetales bacterium | reverse complement strand
TGGCGCCGTCAGAGGAAGGTGACCAGCAGAAGTTAAGTTATGAAGCGATGTCGAAGTACACGGACAAGGCGCGGGTCAAAGCGTTCCTGACGCAGGAGCTGCCTGAAGCTGTCAAGCAGGCGCGGGAGAGCAGCAGCCCGGTTGGCATGACTGAAATAGCCTTAGGAGTATTTGGTGGAATTGGAATATCGGCTGTCCTCTGGAAGGTGTTATTTTCTAGAAATAGAGGAGTAATAAGGTTTAAAAGTAAGATGAGCGAAGAAATGCGGCTGAGTATAGCAAAAATAGCGAATGCTGTTTCCACTCCTTCTCAAGGTGTTGATAATATGCCCAATTTAGGATTTGATGAATTGAAAGATAGATTAATGCAAAATAAATCCGATGAAACAAAAGTCCTTAAGATCATTGAAGATTTAGTATATAGAATTAAAAGAATATTTAAGTATGAGGCGGCAACCTTTGATTTAGAGAATGTTATTCGAGATAAGGTGGGAAATTGTCTTGGTTACACCCAACTGCTATATTTACTAGGGAAAGCGGTAGGTTTTAATGTTGTGCCTATAGAAGTTAAGAAATGGTGGGATGATGATTATACGTCTGATCATGCGTCGGTTTTATTTGAGTTGAATAGTAAGCGCTTTGTCATGGTTGAGTTAACGACAAGAAAGGTTTTTGTAAGTCAACCATTTGTTTTGCGTGAAAACTATACTAAAAGAAATAATCATTATGAGATTATTAATCAGAATAATCCTCTTGGGCTTCATAGAAGAATTGCTTTATTGAATGAAAATGGACTCAAAGCACGGATTTGTAATTCTAAAGCAACACGTTTAGCTGAAAAAGGTTGGTATAGTGAAGCTCTTGAAGAATTTAACAGGGCTATATCTTTTGATGGAGCATACTCGATGGCCTTTTCAAATAAAGGATTGGTATATGCGTTCATGAGGGAATACGAAGGATCAATAAAAAGTTACAGTAAAGCAATTGAATTGGACAATTATAATGCGGACGCATTTTTAGGTAGAGGGGAAGTTTATAATGATTTAAGCAATTATGGAAAGATGAAAAATGATTTCTTGAAAGCTGTAGAAGTTAGCCCGAGCTATGGCGCGGCAGTCTATCAAAGATTGCAGTATATTAATAGAGCTTCTTCTCCTATGGGGGGGAAATCCCCTAAGCTCATAACAGAAAAAATAAAGATTGCAATACATCTTTTTGCTATAGTTTCAACTTTTATAATAGTTTACTTTTTCTACGAAAAAGACGAGATATATCAGATATTATTGCTACCTATTTTGGGTCCCGTTTATTACGGTATGGCTTTTGGGGTTTTCCGAATGATATTGGATATATTAGGTTTTGAGCCAATAAAAGAAAAATCGGAGTTCCTAGGAGGAAGTCAGGAAAGTATTTTTGATGGCAATCAATACTGTGGTTATGGAAGAAGATTAGGCCCAGATGGCTCTTTTGATTATTATGATAACTGCCAAGAATTATCAGATAAAGCAGAAGATAGTGATAATAGTAGCAGTCCAATTAAAGTAAGACCATTAGTTCGCAGGTCGCATCCCTCAGTTCGCTTGTTACGGGATCTTGGATGTTTAGTCGGCTCACGAAGCTCTGCTTCCCCGTTGCGCGCGATAGATCAACTTTTAAATATTGATAATAGAATGTTTGGTAAGAGTATGATCCAATCGGTTATGCCCCGTGCTCCTCCGGTTAAAAATCCATCCGTTATTTCTTTTTCTAGCAGCCCGATGCAATATACCGTCAATCGGTATCAGCCTCAGGTTTATGGCGTTGATATGTGGGCCAATGAAGTTCCGAATGGAAGATATTACTTTAATAGAAAAACCGGCGTGGTTGAAACAACTATCCCGCATGATCCCAAAGACCATATTACAAAAATAGTGGGTAAACCGACAGGAGAAGTATTGGCCCGGTATCAAAAGGATTTAGATAAGAATAGAGTATTGATTAATGTTATCTTAGACGGCGACCTTTACAATAATGATTATTCCTGGACCTTTGTAAACGGGAAAATATATACTAATACCGAAGAAACAATTGAATATGCGCAGAACTTATGGTTAAAAGATATATATTCCGCCTTGATCATTACCGAAGATGGCAGCTGGTCTATTGAAGATGTGCGAGTCAGAAACTTTGAGAAAATAGTCCATGAGGATGGTTCTATAGAGTTTGTTGGCGCCAGGATCTATCGTTTAGACGGATCAGAGATTGAAGGCGTTCAATATGCCAAATCTTTGAAGAGACGAGTGGTTAATGGCCAGGTTATTGATGTTGCTGATGTAGCTTTAGATTGCGCGGATATGAATTGGTTGTTCAGGCTGCCGCTATTTAAGAAATTACAGACTGAAAAGTATCGTGAGCTTTATTTTGGGACTACAGAGTTAGTTGCGGATAAGCAAAAAAGAGTCCTGGCGGCAGCAGGAGAAACCGTTGAGTTGGGTTTAGCAGAATTAGACGCTTTAGTATTTGGTGGGAGTTTAGCTGAAGAATATAAGGCAGTATTAATGGAAAAGGTTTTTGGAGATTGGGGATACGAGCGGGTAAAAGAAGCAAGTGATATCACTGCCAGAGGCCAGTATGTTTTAGATCAGCGGAATAATAAAGTTATTCTTAAATTATTAGAGGGTATCAATCCTTTGAACCTCATCGGTATTGATAAAGAGGGTAATTTAGTCACTGTCGAGGTACATGGGGAAGCCCGTAAAGCGGGAGATTTGAGCACCGGAACAACTATGAATAAAGCCGCTCTTCTGATGAAGGAATTAGGCATTGTTAACGGCGGCATGTTATCGGAGAGCAAAGATGTGAAGTGGTATGAATCTGACGGTACTTGGAAATTCCAGTATGAAAATACTACCGCTATGGTATTTATCACGAAAACAAAATCTGCCGGCAGCGCGATTCAGGTAGCCGCGGAAGAGATCATTGCAAGCCTGAGGTCAGGCGATCATTCGCGGACTCAAAAACAACTCTCCGAGTTTAAAGGCCTCTTAACACAAGAGTATAAAAAAGCAGTGGGTATTATTGTCTTAATGATAGATTTGGATAAGGCTCTCGCCGAGAAATTCCTGAGCCTGCTTGTTAAAGAATCGGGATTACAGGATACAAGCCGTAATGGTATCATCCTGGCTACTCAGTCCCCCCGCCGGGTTGCTATTATGAAATATCTTTTTGAGGAAGGGGTCTTCCGGCAAGAAGCCCCGGCAGTAGAAGAATATGTCGCTGAAGCCGGTTCTTATGAAAGTAAAATGATCGCTATCGCGTTCCAGAAAGCATGGGATGTCGCTCTGCGGCACAAGGGTATTATCGTCGCCTGCGATACCACGGTTAATGATTTTGAGAACGGGAATGGATTGGGCAAGATAAAGAGCGGGGCATCCGCCGGTGAAGCTTGGGAGCATTTAAAAGGCCTCTCAGGCAGAAGGATCAAGGCTATTTCCGGCGTAGCTGTCATTAATACGCAAACAGCGGAAGTAAAATTGGATTATGGATTGGCAGAGCTTTACCTGAAACGGTTAGATGAAAAGCTCAGCGATAAGGAGCAGTCGCTCTTATTGGAGCTGTCCGGGCATCAAGAGTACCGGTATTTATCCGGGATATTGCGTCAGAAGCCTTTAGAAGAGGTGAGCGCCGGGGATATCCTGAAAATGTATGTTGACCAAGCGCGTTACGTTGACAAGGCCGGTGGTTTTGGGGTACAGGACAGGGATTTCTTCCTGGCCGTTGAGAAAATAAGGGGTTATCCTTTGACTATCGTCGGTTTGCCGTTAGAGATAATCTTTGAGTTCTTGAGAAGCTACGATATTAAGATCAAGAACATAAATATAGAAAATAAATTCTGGCCTTCAGAAGCGGAGCAAAGGAAGATATTCCGTGAGCCCCCCAAGGTCCTGGAGGCGATAAACAAAAAAGAACAGGCGTTGCTTTTATTAAGGGAGGAATTGGTTGAATGGAAGCAAGAGTTGGGAGAGAACGTCAGGCCCGCTTTAGGAAACGCGTTGTCCGCTCATGAAGAACTTTCCCATACTATAGTTTGTGCGTATTGCAACCTGGTGAAGGTTTCCCAGAACATGTACAGGCTCTGGGACGCGGTAAGGTTCCTGGAGCTTATGCGGGATGAGCTGGAGATACATATCCCCCGGGTTTTGTCAGATAAAATAGATGAGATCCTTGCTGAATTTACGACTCGAGAATTGGAAGAGGCGCATTGGAACCATAGTAAGGTCGCATTAGACACGCAAACCAAATTGTTTAAGCTGCTTGATGATTTCGGTAATTTATTCTTCAGGTGGGAAAGCGCCAAGCTGGATTATGAGCTTTCAGAAGGGGTAATTAAAGCGCGGTCGGCATTTGATAATGATACGGATGCGATGTATTTATATTTTGATCAATATGGCTCAAACAAACGGGGCTCAATAAAAAGCGGGATGCAGGGTTTCATGAATTATCTTGCTCATATGCCTTCGATACAAGGGCAGGACCTTTGGGAGCCGTATGCTTCGGCTTTTGATGATATATCCCGCGGTAACATTATCGATGACCAGAGTAGAGGCGACGGTGTCGAAGAAAAACAGGATTACATTATTGACGACCGGCAGGAACTGATGAGCTTATTAAAGGGATTGCAGGAGGGTAGAGACAATCGCGATAAACATGTGGTTATCGCTTTGGATAACGTAGGCTATGAATTATTCATGGTATTGTGGAGCGCGTACCTGCTTTTGAAAATGGGTTTTAAAGTCACTTTATTGGCTAAGTCTAAACCCTCCCTGATCAGCGACGCTACCGCGTTAGACGTTAAATTTGTTATCCCGTATTTTGACGGCATGATCCGTGAGCGCCTGGGGCATAACGCAAAAGTGGTCGGGGATTATTACGGCTCACTTTTCTTCGTGGAAAGTGTGGATAGTGTTGAGGAATTGTTTACGCATGCCAAAAACAGGGAATACCCTCTTTTGATCATTATCGGAGAATTATGGTATGGATACCTTGTAGGATTGGGAGAGGTGAAATATCCCCCCTATAATCCTTTAAGTAAAACCAGTATTTTCAGTATCCACGCGCATAAGAACCACCGGCAGAAGCTGGCTGCCCGGGAAGAAAATGTTTTTGGTATCGGTGATTTTATGCCTTCTGACTTAACTATCGGTTGGTTTGTTTATCAGATGTTCTTGCCGAGAAGTTCCTGGAGAGAGTTTAAAGAGAATTATCGGATAATTGATTGTTCTGCATTCGACTCGTTGGATGAAGCCGAGAAGAAAGAAGTAGAGTCTTTGTGGACTAACTCCTGCAGGGCGTATGTTGGTTTATCAGAACGCAATGACCTGTCTGTTAGCCGGGTCAATACGCGGAATCCGGAAGATACCGTATATATCTATCAGACCCCGGTTAAATTCGTCCAGATCTCGATCTTTGACAATAAAAGGCTGGAGGTTCTTTTGAGGGTCCATTATGGGACAAGGACTATGGGGGCCAATAAAGACCTTTGGTCCCAGCTGGCGGATAAAATTCCATCTCTCGTGCGTTCACGGTTACTCGAATTCATTAACCGTGACGGAAAAGGGTCGATCTTAACTGATGAGGAGGCCGCGATCAAGAGAGCGCCGGTTGAGCTGGGGAAGGACCGTATCCAGCCATTGAGCTTCTTGCCGCATTTTTGCCCGGATGTTATCGATGTGGTTTTGCCGGTAAGGTATATTCATGAAGATGACCGGGTGCGGCAGCAATTGGTTGGTTTCGACGGGAATATTTACGCGCAAGTCGTAAAATGTTTTCCGGATAATTCTCTTGGAAAAATACGGACATTGCTTCCGGTGAGTATTATTAATAATGAAAAAGCAGTATTCAGTATTGCCGCTCCGTCAGAAGTTGTCCAGGTGATGAGTGTTTTCGGCATTCGCCGGAACAAAGCGGAATTAGTCGAATTTACCGGCACTCAGTGGGGTTATCAGCTTCAAAATTACCCTGTGACAGAAGAGCAGCCCGTATTTAATAAATTTGAGATCAAACATAATATCCTAAAGGCCGATGAACTGCCGAAAATAATCCCGGGCCCGATCGACTATCTTACCACAGCGCCCAAAAGAGTCTTGCTTACCGAGAAATTCTGGTCCAGGGCTGTCTATTCCGATCTGGTGAGGATCGGTAATATTTTTACGGTTGAGCATGAAACAAATAAGATCTTCTGGACTGAAACAGAATACCGGACCGGTCTGCCCCGGTTAGATATTTCATCAAAAGAACTATTCCCGATCATCCAGCTTGCCGGGCCGCACGATCTGCCGTACCGGCTTAAAGAAGCAAATCTGTTCGATACCGAAGAGAATGTCATTATGACATTTGTAAGAGCCGCTTTATTGGCGGAAAGGAATGGGGCCGCGGCAATTGATATTAATATGGGTTCTATCCCGGTATCGAGGCAGAACCAGGCGTTTGGCATACATGGAGGAGTCGCTTTAACAAGAAACCCGGAATTAGCCTGCCGTATTGTCAGAAGTATAAAAGAACACGTGAAGATACCGGTCAGCGTAAAAACAAGGCTTCTCTTTAAAGAAATCGAAGAAAATAATACGAAGCTCTTTATTGTTGATATTGAAAAAACTAAAGAGTTTATCAAAAGCTTGATCGATGCAAAGGTTGATTGGATCACCGTACATACAAGGACAGAAAAAGATGATTGGAGCCAGAATAAGGCGAGAGCAAAATGGGATTTCCTGAGGGAAATAAAGCATGCTTTTCCAGGTGCCTTGATCATCGGCAATGGCGATGTTTTAACGCCTGAGGATGCCAAGATATTGTTACGTGGAACCGGCTGTGACGGAGTTATGATAGCCAGAAAAATACTCGGTGATCCGTCGCTTCTTTACCGCGCGCAGCGGTGTCTTGAAGGGGAGCTAATGCAAAGAGTCTCCATCGCTGATTTAGTTATCATTGCCGCAAAAGATTTCTTTAATTATATTGAATATGTCGGGCTAAGCCATAAATGGGTTTTCTCTTTTGTGCTCATACCATTGGTAAATTATTATAAGAAAGAATTGTCATGTTTAAGTGCTGTTCCCGGGGCGCAAAAGCCTGCTGAGAAAACAGGGGAAAAAACCAAGAGTGTTGTAAAAGGAAATTATGAAGCGCGCGCGAGATTGATCTTAAAAGGCTTGGTGGGAATGGCAAGACAAAGGATTCAAATAAGTGAAGATAAAGCGAAACTGACGAATCTGCTCGCGTTGGTCAATGATAAGCAAAAAACATTGGAAGATATTAGTTCATTTGTTGAACAAGAATACAGGATGATTAATATCGGAGAAGCTCGGTTAACTTCGAGCCCGGTCTTGTTCACAAAAATAGCGAAAGGGAATGAATTTAAGAGCCTTGAAGAGTTGCCGTTAGTCGTAGAGACTATTTTTCTATTAAAAAAGGAGCAGCTGCCTTTGAAAGGGCGCTCACAAAAAGTAGTATATGTAGAAACCGGAAGCCTTGCTGTAAACCTGTATGATACTAAAACCATGAGCGCAGTAGATACGGCAGATATAATCACTGTTTTCGAGCCGGCCAGCTTATATGCCATGAGGGATTCATTTATTACAATAATTAGAGAAGGTAAGGCGAATTTAAAGCGGGGCCCTCCGGCAGATTCCAAGATAACCCCTGACCTTACTCAACGTCCTCGTCAATCTCCTGAAGGAGTCGCTTATCCTGAGCTTGTCTTGAATGCTCAAAATAAGCTGTCCGCAATAATTTATAGAGCTGCCAATATATATCCTGAAAAGATGTACCCGGTTAGTATACCTTCCGGCGCGATCGGTATTGGCGTAAAAACTGCCAACGGCCCGGAAAAACTGCATATCGAGCCGGATAACTATATGGAAGCTCTGATTGTTATTGGCGGCAGATCCCGCGCTACATTTACCGATTCAAGTTGGAACAATCAGATCTCAACAATAATTAAATCCGGCGAAAAAGTCATTATCTATCCTAACACCGGCCATGGTTTTACTTATACGGATTGCAAGATGCTGGTGGTGATGCAAGGCCCGTTTACCGGAAATCCTAAGATCTATCCGGTATCCTCCAGTGCGATAAGCGGGGGGAATGAATGGAGCAGTGAAGGGATTTGTATTGCGGCGCAGACGTTGTACCGTAACGCGTCGTATGGGTGGGCATTGCGGTTTGTGGAAGATGTGTACCGGCCGAACGCGGGGAGCGAGGGATTTGTGTCAGCGGCGGAGCGGGCGCTGGGTCGGTTGTTGTTCGTGCGGCATTACCGTGCAGGGGTGGGGTATATCACGCATCAGACGGGGCTATTGGAAAGTGTTCCGATCGAGAAGTGGGATGAAGACAAGTCGGTGATGAAGGTTTTGAAATGGTATGGGAACGGGGAAGCAGCGAGGAACGCAGAAGCGGTGGAATTGATCGTATCATTTTACGGGATATTGAAGCATTGCAAGGCAGGGCAGAACCAGCGGAAATGGTTTGTGGGGCAGATATTGAGTTTACTGGCGTGCGAGGAGAGCGATAGCGTGGCGTACCACCGAGCGCTGGGGGTATGGGACCAGATCAAAGGGGTGGTGAGCGAAGAGCATAAGGTATGGTGGAACAAGGTGATCGGGGAAGCGCGGTTAGAGCAGTCGATATTGAACCGGATGAGGATATTACTTGGGCAGAAAGAGCCTCGTGGCAAGATCATGAGAAGAGCCGAGTATAAAGAGGAATCAGGGAGATCTTTTAGGGATAGATTAGGGATCTTAAAGGAAGCGATCGTGGTGGAAGGAGTCGAAGGGGTGGTATCGCAGAAGTCAAGCGGTGATTACCAGGTAGTGATCGGAGCAGACCTGTTGACGCACTCGGACTGGGAGTTAGACGCGCAAGTGCGGTGGCGCAGGCGAGGGCAGCAGCAGTGGCAGAGGACAAAGATGTATAGCATCGGGGCGTACCGGTGGCAGGGGGTATGCGATATCGGGAAAGACGACCCTGAGGATTACGAGTATACGTTATCGGCATGGGTGAATGTTGGAGAGACCTGGAGACAGAGTATCCATGAACGCTGTGTGCTGGCGCCGGAAGAGATCGCAGATATCAAGAGCGATGTATTGCTGGGGATCGAGTTATTAAAGCAGATGGTTAAGGAATACGGGTTAGAGGGAGAAGAGGCGGGGAAGGTGAATAAGCATATCGCGTCATTAGAGATGGAAGCGCAGTACGCGGGAGATATCTGCGTGATCACCGACCGGGAGGAGTTGAAGGAATTGATGGTGAAGTACCCGTTACGAGACCACCTGATCAGGTATGAGAGCTACGGCCCGCAGTTGAAAGTTGTGGGGGACAAAGTGGTGAAGAACGATAAATTGGTCTGGTTATGGAATGAGCGTCCGATGGTTAATGACGGTGAGTACGCGGTCAAGCGGATCGTGGGAGAGACGGTAGAAATAGAGATCGATACGATCATCCTGGATGCGAAGCAGGTAATGTTAAAGTACCGCAGGAAGTGGCAGGGTGAGGATTGGCAGCGGGTAGGGATGTATTGTGTGAGTAAGGATGGTGTATACCGGTGGAAAGGGGTATTTAAGGTAGAAGAAGTGGGGCGGTATGAGGTGAGCTTTGAGGTTGAAGACAGCGCGGGGTTAGTGTACCGGTATGAAGATGAGATCACGCCGTTGGAAGTGATGGTGAGTGCGGAAGTGGCGCGTTTCGGGACGTGGTACGCGTCGTTCCCGCGGTCGTTCGGCGGGTTTAAGGGGTTGATCAATGATGTTGAGCGTGTGGCGGGAATGGGATTTGATGTATGGTATTTGCCGCCGATCTATCCGATCGGGATAACGCAAAGGAAAGGGCGTAATAATAGTTTGGCAGCAGGCCAGAATGATCCCGGTTCACCGTGGGCTATCGGGAACATCTATGAGGAAGCCGAAGGAGACCGGGGCCATAAATCAGTGCATCCGGGTTTAGGGACGCTGGAAGATTTTAGGATGTTCAGGGAAGCGGCAGAGGCAAAGGGAGTGAATGTGGCGCTGGATCTGGCGTTCCAGTGTTCACCTGAGCATCCGTATGTAAGGGAGCATCCGGAATGGTTTTATCTGCGGCCGGACAAGAGCATCAAATACGCTGAGAACCCTCCGAAGAAATACCAGGATGTCTACCCGCTTAATTTTTATCCTGAGAATAACGGGGATATGGAATCGTTATGGAAGGAATTGAGGAGCGTGGTGGAGTTCTGGGTGGGCCAAGGGGTGAAGATATTCCGGGTGAACAGCCCGTATAAGAACCCGTTCCGGTTCTGGCAGTGGCTGATCGATGAGATCCATAAGAATAATCCGGAGGTGGTATTTTTATCTGCGGCGTTGACGAACGCGAAGGCGCAGCGGATGCTGGCGAAGGCAGGGTTCCAGTTATCGTATACGGATTATCCGGCGCGCAACGACCGGGCGCAGTTAGAGGAACTGGTCAGCGATGAGCAGACAGGTATAGCGACTCCCCAGACCAAGGAATACTTGCGGGGATTATTGCCGGCGAATACGCCTGATATTTTATCGAATTGGCTGAGCCGAGTGCCGAAGACGAAGGTAGAGTTGGAACGGGCGTTCAAGATAAAGTATTTGTTGATGTTATTATCGCCGAGTGTGATGATTTACGGGCCGGTGTATGAGTTATGCTGGAACAATCAGGTAGAGCAGGGCGGGGTGCGGGAATATGTTGATTCAGAGAAGTACCGGATCTACGACTGGCCGCAGGTCATTAAGGCAGCAGGAGAGAAAGACGAGGCGGATATCAGCGGGTTTATCGCGAAAGTCAACCGGATCAGGAAAGAACATCCGGCGTTACAGTCTGACGATGTGCGGTTCATTAAGCTGGAGGGGCAGGCGCACCGGCCGGAAGACCAGCATTATATGGTGGTGTTCATGAAGAGTTCGGCTGATAAGTCGGAGACGATGATCGTGGCGGTGAACATCGATGTGTCGGGAGCGATGCGTTGGGTGAACGTGACGGTGCCGGTGCAGGAGCTGGGGATCGGCTGGGGCCAGGCGTATGTGTTGGAAGATGTATTGAACCAGGGGGAATCTTACACCAAGAACAGCGCGGTGGTGGGTATCGGCCGCGGCGGTGACAAAGATTTTGCCCATAT
>CAZPNW010000010.1:0-8201 GCA_964588175.1 uncultured Planctomycetales bacterium | reverse complement strand
TCTTTAATAATTCCTGAACGACTTTTGGGTTTGCGCGGGAAGCTGTTTTTCTCATCACTTGGCCGACTAAGAACATGACCGCGTTTTCCTTCCCTGCTTTATAATCCTGGACCGATTTCGGGTTGTTTTTGAGGATCTCCTCAATTACTCCTGCTAAGCTGTCTGAGTCAGAGATCTGGACCAAGTTTTTTTCTTTAATTATCTCTGCTGCCGTTTTTTTGTTTTCTATCATTTCGCTTAAGACCGATTTAGCGGCTAAATGAGATATTTGCTGGTTATCAATAAAACTGACGAGTTCAATGATCTGCTCCGGGGTCACTCCTAACGCGCATATGCCGCAATTACGGCAGTTGGCTTCGCTTAATAACGGCCCGATTAACCAATTGGCAACCGGTTTTTTGTCAGGGTGAGGATAGGCTTTAAGGCAATTTTCAGCGTAATCTGCGTCTTTGCGGTTTAAAACTAAGATCTCAGCGTCATATTCTGTTAAACTGAACTCATGGATCAAGCGTAGCTTTCTTTCTTTCGGCAGTTCAGGTATAGTGGACTGTATCGTTTTTATCTTTTCTTTTGTTATAATAAAAGGCGTTAGATCGGGCTCAGGAAAATAGCGGTAATCTTTTGCTTCTTCTTTGGAACGCATAGAAACCGTTTTTAATTCTTTAGCGTCCCAGAGGAGCGTTTCTTGAATGATCTTCCCGCCTGCCTCTAAAACTTCCCCTTGCCGCCTGATCTCGAAAGTCAACGCGTCTTTGACCGCTTTAAAAGAATTCAGGTTCTTCAGCTCAGTCTTTGTTCCCAGCACCCGTTGCCCTTTTTCGCGTAATGAGATATTAGCGTCACAGCGCAGAGAACCTTTTTCCATATCACAATCAGATACGTCAAGGTATTGAATAATACTCTTCAGAATAGTCAAATAATCATATGCTTCCTGGGGCGAATGCAATTCAGGCTCGCTGACTATTTCTAAGAGAGGCATACCGGTACGGTTAAAATCAACCAGGCTTATTTCGTCTTTATGCAGGAGTTTCCCGGCATCCTCTTCCATATGTACCCGCAGGATATTGATACGCTGCGTGATGGCGTTTGTCTTGATCTCGATATAGCCGTGTAACGCCAGCGGTAAATCGTATTGGGATATCTGGTAATTCTTCGGCAGATCGGGATAGAAGTAATTCTTCCGGTCGAATTTCGTGAATTCCTGGATGGCGCAATTTAAAGCAATGCCGACTTTGATCGCAGAATCAAGGAAAGTACTGTTTAAGACCGGCAGGGTCCCGGGGAAACCTAAGCATACGGGACAGACTTGAGAATTTGCCTGGCTGCCGAATTGAGTTGAACAGCCGCAAAAAGCTTTCGTCGCTGTCTTAACATGTACATGTACTTCCAGGCCTATAACCGGCTCATATTCCATGCGGTATCATAGTTTTGGTTTTTTAAGGTGCCACTCAGTATTTTGTTCAAACGTGTAGGCGATCTTAAAAAGCAGTTCTTCGTTAAATGCCTGTGCAAGGACCTGTAATCCGACAGGCAGCCCTTTTTTCGTAAAACCACAGGGTATTGATATAGCCGGGATCCCCGCCAGGTTCGCTGAGATCGTAAAAATATCTGAAAGATACATTTGTAAAGGGTCATATGATTTCTCCCCGATGCGAAACGCGGGGGTCGGAGTCGTCGGGGTAATGATACAGTCAAAGTCCTTAAATACGGCGTCAAAATCTTCTTTGATACGGGTGCGGACCTTGAGGGCGCGTAAATAATATGCGTCATAGTATCCGTGGGATAATACGAACGTGCCCAGTAAAATCCTTCGTTTTGCTTCTTCTCCAAAGCCTTTTCCGCGCGTCTTTTTGTACATATCAATTAATGACTGGCGTGATTCAACGCCGCTGCGGAATCCGTATTGCACGCCGTCATAGCGGGCCAGATTAGAACTGGCTTCAGCGGTGGCGATGATGTAATAAACCGGGACAGCATATTCGGTATGAGGAAGCGATACCTTTTTGTGCATGGCGCCCAGGCTGGTGAGCTTCGCGATGGCTGCTCCTACGATGTCTTTGATTTCGGGGTCAATGCCTTCAATAAAGTATTCTTGCGGAATACCGATCTTTATTCCTTGTACGTCATTAATGAGCGCTTGCGTATAATCGGGGACTATCCGGTTGACAGACGTGGAATCTTTATGGTCATAGCCGGCAATGACATTCATTATGAGCGCGCAATCTCTCACGTCTTTGGTGAGCGGGCCTATTTGATCGAGGCTCGAAGCAAAAGCTATGAGCCCATATCGGGAAACACTGCCATAGGTAGGTTTGAGCCCTACGATCCCGCAAAAAGCCGCCGGCTGCCGGATTGACCCTCCGGTATCGGAACCTAACGCGAATACCGCTTCGTCAGAGGCGACTGCGGCAGCAGACCCTCCCGAAGAGCCACCGGGGACACAATCGAGCTCCCAGGGGTTATGGGTCGGCCCAAAGCAAGAATTTTCAGTCGAAGAGCCGAATGCGAATTCATCCATATTGGTTTTTGTTTTGAAGATGTTTGCTCCGGCATGTTTTAATTTTTGGATAACGGTCGCGTCATACGGAGGTTTAAAACCGCCTAAAATCTGAGAACAGCATTCCGTATGGATCCCTTCTGTACAAATATTGTCTTTGATCGAAGCAGGGATCCCGCTTAAGTTTAAAGCTTCAGGCGGGGCATTCTTCTGTTCAGGCGCGCAGAGGAAATCATCAGGATTCACCCTTACATATGCCTTGACCTTACTTTCAGTTGATTCAACTCTGGCTTTTAGTGATTGAATTACCTGTTGCGGGGTGGCTTTTTGATCATTGATCTTTGCCAGTAATTCATGGCAGGTTAAGCGGTGTAGTTCCATATTTTTAGGTTCTAAAGCCGGGACCTTTTCTTTTTCTCGCAGCTATTCAATAACTTTAGGTACGCCGAAAAAAGAATCTTTGCGGTCAGGCGCGTTTTCTAAAGCCTTGTCAATAGGTAAGGATGCAAAAAGGGTATCTTCTCTTAAGACGTTTTGCAGAGGCAAGATATGGCTTGTAGGTTTAATAGCATCAATATTGACTTTTTTTAACGTATCGATAAAATTGACAATATCCTGCAGCTGGCCGGAGATCTTTCCCAGTTCTTGTGCCTCCAGCTCAATACGGGCTAAATTCGTTATATACTTGACAGTTTCTAAAGAAAATGGCATTTTTTTAATAATTTTTAGTTATTTTAACCGGATAATGTATTGATGATAGCATTAATTCCCTTAAAAGTCAATTGTCACGTAATTAAATACAGTAAGTTGGTTGTTATTCTGTTTGAGCGGATAACGCGGTTCATTTTGAAGGGGTTGAGTTATTCTTCGCTTATTTCTTCCATTTCTTCTTCCGTTCCTTCTTCCATTCCTTCTTCTATTTCTTCTTCTATTCCTTCTTTTTTTCCTTTTTCATCTTTGGTTTTGGTGCCCTTATCGTTTTTATCAATTTTTACGATGAATTCCCTGTGGATGATCATCCTCCAGTATGTTTCTTTATTATAAAGGAGTATAAAATCAGGCTGATCGCTGAGTATCATCCCGTCGGCTGTAGTGTTATTGGATAAGAAAACCGTATCGGCAAAACTAAATTCCGCCGGGATCAGGGAATAAACCGCGATCGCAAAAAGTAATATTCCGCATAATTTTAGGCGCATAAATCCTCCTAGTTAAATAATGAATCTTTGCAATATGCCCTGTCCGAAAGAAGCAATCCATTGGCTGTCTAAGATCACCCCTTGCTTCAAGATCGTTAAAAGTACTCCGATAAAAATAAAAGGAGTTAAAGCGAAGGTCTTATGAATACTGACCTCTGAAAGTTCAGTTTCATCCTGAGCGGTTTCCTTGATAAGATTGGACTGTTCTTCCGTGATGCCGTCAGGGTAAAATCGTTCAGGCAATCCTTTTTTTTTGAAAATACTGCAGATCTTTACAACAGATTCATGCCCGAGAAGCATCCCGGGTCTGAGCTGACAGCTCTTTATTTTAATTATTTCTGCCGTATTGAGGAAACTTTGGATTGCCTTCGATACAATCGTCATTACCATAACAAAAAAGGTAAAGTTTTGAAGAAGCGCCTGCATGGTACGCGGTACGTCAGTTGCCGTAAGGAGGATAATAGCCAGAAACACAATATTAAGCGTGGAGATTAAGATGACAATGGTCTTTTTTTTGAGCACAGTTCCCAGTTTCTGAAAGCTAAAACCGATGATGATGCAGACGATCCCGAATAAAGAAGCAAACCGAGAATCAACTTTTATAAAGACCAGGAGGCGCAGTATATTCATAAACATGAATATGCTCAGATAGCCTAACGCGATCTTGGCGTAATCTTTTTTTCGATAATTGAGTGAGCTTATTTTTTTGGAAAAAAAACCGCGGAGCGTCTTAAAGTCGATACGCGGGAGCCGCATCCTTTTCAAAGCCGCGAACATCCGGAGTATAAGCTTAATGAATATCTCCAGAATGATGAACATAAAGACAACACTAAAAGTGTTCGCGAGCAAAATGAATGATGGAAAATTAGGTATTGGATAGCTGGTTCCATAATAATGCAGGGGTACTAAGAATGAAAAAAGCATGAAAAGCTTCGCATCACCGGCTGACCAGAAACCAAAATACCAGATAAAGAATGAGACTAAACATGAAATGGACACATTTTTCAGAAAAAGCGCGATAGGGAATAATAACGGGGCGTGAAAGAATATGATCTTGGCCGCGAGTATGCAATAACAGATGATTCCGCCGGCGACCCCGTAAATAAGATATTTATTCTTAATTTTACCTATGCGCAGGTCATCGAGAGAAGTAACAGCGCCAAGTATGAATATTATTGGCAGGAGTAAAAAATCCATTAATGAAATTCCCGGCAAAGAAGCAAAAGCCAGTGAAATAGGGGGGCTGCTGTTACCATTGTCCATGAGAGCCGTGCGAGCCGTGTGAGCCGTGTGAGCCGTGCGAGCCGTGCGACCCATGTGAGCCGTGTGAGCCGTGTGAGCCGTGCGACGCGTGCGAGCCGTGCGACGCGTGTGAAACATGCTGTCCGGTATCGGGAGCATTATCCATATAAGATTTGTAGGTATATGGTTGCGCGGCAGCCTGTTTTTGGATGAAGCTATTGACCATTCCCAGAGTTAACAATATCCCCGCGCTCAAACGTAAGGCGTTTTTCTTGGTGATCTTGGCTTCTTCACTGTTCAAAAACATCTTCAAGTCTTTTTTGATCTTAGGGAATTCATTTTTCATGTTAGTTCATTCCTCCGTTTTAATTAGCAGTGCTCTCTTGATCTTTCTCAAGTGCTTCTTTTATTGGAGCCTCATTGAACGTATTGGTTGCGGGGTCATATCCGAATTGCTCGTAGATCTGTTTTTTTACTCCTTCATACCAGTTTTTGATCATTTCTTCCGACATGCCGGTTTTTATGTGCTGTTCACGGAAGATCGGCCATGAGCCTTCTATGGCCTGCCGCATTCTTTCTTCTTTTATTTCTGCGAGGGATTCAACCGGGTTATCTTGCGGTTCCAGTATTAACTGTCCCGCTTGTTCTTCTTGGGCCGCTGAACGGGTCATGATGAATAAGCAAGTTTTGTTTAAATAATTTTTACTGACGATCATTCCTTGATTACATGAATATTTCATTTTTACCAGCTCTTTGATACACTCCTGACAAGGATCAAACTTCTGATTTCCGTCAGAAGATGTGTAAACATTATAGGCAAAGCAGTTTTCGCGAATATCGATATTTTTTTTGTCATTTTCGGGAAGAGTATCAACTGAAACGATAGCGCGGCGTTTATCAAGGACATTGCCTTTTTTGGTGGCAACATAAATTTCTTTGATTTCGGTTACGGGTAAGCCGCATACCGGGCATAGCGTTCCTTTTCCATGTCCGGGTTCTACCATGATACCGTCTCTTGCGCATCCGTAAAGCCGGGTCTCTTCAGCATAGGCGATCGCATTGAGTGAGAAAATAACAACTCCCATAATACATATACAGATCACTTTTCTGAGGTTCGTATGCGTGTTGTCGCGCATGTTCTCTTCTCTGTTTTTCATTTTTCTACCGCCGCTAAAGATAAACAATAATTCAAAAATTCCTTATTTACCAATGTGCTGAGCTCTTTTTTCTTGAAATTATCTATGGTAACGATAATAGTGTTCTTTTTCTTTTGTATGCTGAAATCAGCGAGCCCCCGGTAATCTTTAATTGCTTTTTTAACCACAGTAAGTGGATAAAAATACTCGCAAAAACTAATTTTTTCCATTTTTCGTCTTTCTCTTTTTAGTTGGTTTTGTTTTATGTTTTTCTTCCCACGGTAAAGCTATTTTTAAGGGATCATCCTCCCAGTTATCGTCAAGGGAGGCATCCTGTTTGCCATCGAGGATGTTTTTTCCGGCGGCCCCTGCGCCTGCTGAGAAGAATAAAGCGGTTTTTATGATATGTTCCCTGATATCCTTGTTGCGCTCAGCGATATTAAAACGAAGCGTATTATTGATGAGTTCTTTCTTAAAACGGTCTCGGAGGCAGGTAGCTGATATGCCGGGTTCCTTGGGGGTCAAGCGTACAGTGATGTCATTGCTTTTTTGGGGGAATTTTTCCAAAAAAGCATAGGTGTCGTTTAAAAACTGGCAACAGGTGGTAATAACCGCTTCTTTAGAAAAAATATCGCTCGATATTTTAAGTTCGACAGTCTTTGTTTCTTTCATAGGATACTCCATTCTTTTGGTTTTAGTGGCACAGCATATATCCCGATGTAATTAAATTATTCTCATCGGCGATAAGCGCAGGGCTAACGGGAACACTCCCTAAGGTTAATACATTGATCACATGCATGAACGGAAGGTCACAGGGAGTAACATTTGCCCCAGGGTTAATTCCTGCATACGGAACCACCGGGATCGGGTCAAATCTAAATGTCCTTGGATTTATAAAGAGCGGGAACCATAAACCTGCGTCTGTGTAATAAAAAAAAGCATGATAAGTATTGTTATAGTATACCTGGCCTTCTGCCGGATTCAGGGGAGCAGATGCCTGATTATCTACCAATAGCACGCCGTCATCTATAAGATAGGTGAGGCCGTTATTAGGAGAGCGGGAATGTCCCACAGTCATTCTTTGTGTTTTGACCGTGTTATAATAACCGACGGGATTGGGATAATAGGTCGTAATGACGATCTCTTCTTGAGCGTACGCTTGAGAGAGGCAAAATATTACCAGCAAGCTTGCGATAGTAATGGTTTTTTTGAATCGGGCTTCTATGTTCAATCTCCTGTTCGACATGTTCTGACCTTTTGTTATAAGCAAACCAGAAATCCAATTGCCGGCGGAACGCTGTAATCCGCAGGATTTTTGTTTACATCGACCACATTTACCGCTCGCGCGCCGGGAAAACCTGCGGGGTTGGTTTCGTCGCAGGCAAATACTCCGACTCCCGGCCCGTAGGGTACGTAACGGGCGCTGCCGAAAGCGGGCACCCAGCGGGCTCCATTATAAAAATATAAAGTCTTCAATGTTCCATGATAAAAGAGTTCTCCCGGGCAGGGGGTACCGGAGCAACCCAGAACTGCGGGAAACGCTGTGCGGGGTCCAAAATTGAGCACTCCTGTCGCGGTCTCTTGCGGAGAGCTGTTTGAGCCGATACCGACACGATTTGCGATGAGCCTGTCAAAGGCGCCATTCGGAGAAGGAAAATATGACGTGATTTCAACCGTTTCCTGGGAAAAACCGCATTGTGATGACCCTAAAAAGAAAAACAGCAGAAGCAGCACGAATCTTTTATTCATTTGAGCATGATCTCCTTAATCACAGAGCAGCCATCCGCTTGGAGGCGGAGCCATCCAATTCGCCAAGCGTCCTGCGGAATCAGTAACATTAACTAAAGTCATCCCGTAGTCACACGGCGGAAGCGGTAATGAACCATAGAATTGCTTTACCGCGACCCCGGGAACGGCGACCCATTCATTGGTAGTGCTACCGGTTTGATAAAAAAACATTTTCGCAGTGCTATTATAATACATACTGCCGACAATATTGGGCGGATGATTCGGGGGCGTCGAGTTCCTGGGATGAAACGCAAGCGTCGCGTCATCTGAATTGTTATGCATGTCACTTTGTCCAACATTAAGCTTGTTGACTTTTAAGGTGAAATAACTCCCCGAAGGCGA
>CAZPNW010000009.1:0-2925 GCA_964588175.1 uncultured Planctomycetales bacterium | reverse complement strand
CGATAAGGTCTTCCTGGGTAAAAGATGTATATGCTAATGATGTCAGTTCGAGTTCGAGTGTGCGCGCGTGAGTGTTGCGTATCAGCGCCGATAACCGCGGGTTGAGGTTGTTGAGATAGGTTGTGTCGATGATAATGATGTCGGGGGGGCTGGTTTTCGTCCTCTGGAAGAATTCTCTGGTATCAGGGGCGTTTCCCAGTTCATATACGTGCCCATTGAGTGTTAAAGAGCTTAAATGGGCCTTGAGCGCTTCGAATGTCTCTGTCGAGATACCGACAAAAAGAAGTTTGAGGTTATGGATCGTGCGCAGCGGGAGCCTGTTCTGTGACAGTATACGCGCGGCGGTATCAGGTTTTCTTTCGAGTATCTTGAGTAATGAAGCAGAGACTTCATCAGGTTTAAGCGGTTTTACCAGTAAGGCGTCTATGGTTAACTCATTTTCCAGGGTTTCTCCTTCGTGCTGGTAAGCGGTAATGACCATGACCTTTGTCTTGGGATAACGGTCTTTTATCAACGCGGTGAGTTCTGACCCTTTCATCTGCGGCATAATAATATCCACAAGGACCGCTTCAACGCTTTTATGGGCAAGATACGTTAACGCGTCTTTTCCGTTAGCCGCGCAGCTTACCTCATAGCCTTGTTTGGCCAGATAGTGAGTGAGCGTTTCCCTGATATCCGGTTCGTCGTCTACAATAAGGATCTTATGTCTTGTGTCCAGCATGAGTAACTCCTTGTGCCGCATAATACTATATAATATAAGTATGCCATTTTTTTTCTTAAAGAGCCAATATATTGAACAAGCGCTTAGCCTTTGCCGTAGTGAGAGATACGGTAGTTAGGTAAGGGCAAAGCGGTTAGTTTAGTAGTTAGGAAAAGCGGTTGGGTTTTAAATAATCCTTTCATCGAAGCGGTAATTAAGGTATAATCCTAACCATAAAAAAGGAGAATTCCGGTGAAGGTATTCGATAAGGTGCGGTTTAAGAAGCTGCGTTTGTGGATCTTCTGGCCGTATTGTATTGTTTTTATTTTTTGTCCGCCGACCAGGGGCCTCTATTTACAGTATGGGATCCCGCTCATCGTCTTGGGGTTAGTTATCAGGTTATGGGCTTCAGGGTATATCGAAAAGTCGCGCAAACTGGCTATTTGCGGCCCGTATGCTTTTGTGCGTAATCCCCTCTATGTCGGCAATTTCCTTTTGGTCGCGGGTTTTACCTTCCTGGCGTATAATCCTTTCCTTTTAAGTTATTATATCGGCGCGTTCTGGTTCCTGTATTATTTTACGATCAAGAAAGAAGAAGGGGTCCTTTTAGAGAAGTTCGGCAATGAGTTCCGGCAGTATAAAAAAGAAGTCCCTGCTTTTATTTTTCGTTTAGCGCCGTATCGCCTCGCTGAGAAAAAAAAATTTAACTTCAGCCTTTCTGTGAAAAACGGCGAGTGGATACGGATCTACGGCGTGTTGATATTACTTGCGATGATCTATTTTAGGGATGAATTCGCGATAGCAAAGCATCCCGTGGGAGCCCGGCATGTGGTTTTGATGGCAATAACGCTTATTTTAATAGCGGGTGTTTTGTGGAACATCAAGATCCGGCGTGCTCTTGACCGGAAAGAAGCCCACGCGAGCCATTCATAATCCTCCCGGTGTTAAAGCCGCTTATAAAGTCCTTGAAAAGCCACCTTTCCTTTGTTACAATAAATTCATGGTTAAGGGTTTTTTTGATCCATCCAGCGTAAATCCGGTAAACAAAAAATATGAATGTCATTAAGATCTTAGAAGCTAAGGCAAAAACCTATCCTGATAAGCCCGCGTTCATCTTCAGGGATAAGGCTGTCACGTTCCTGCAATTGCGCGATTTTGTCTTTAGGATCGCCCAGAGCCTGTATGCGATGGAGCAGTTTGAGATCAAAAGAGGCGATAAAGTCGCGATCTATCTGCCGAATATGCCGGAATATGTGTATAGTTATCTTGCTATCTGGTGTTGCGGGGCCACTGCCGTACCTTTGGATTTCATGTTGACGCAAGAAGAGGTTATTTCCTGCCTGACGCATTCCGAGGCAAAGTTCTTGATCGCGAAAACAAAAGATAATATTTCATTTTCCGGGATCAAGGATAAATGCCCCCGCTTGAAGGAGATCGTGGTCTGTCATGAAAAGATACGGGGATGTTTATCGCTGGAGGAATTGATACACCGCGGCATTAAAGAGCCTCCTCCCATCGATATGCATGAAAATGATTACGCCATTATTTTTTATACTTCAGGCACGACCGGCAAGCCCAAGGGGGTATTGATCAATTACCTTCAGCTGGGTATTCCGCCGGAGTCGATGGAGCATTTTGTCGATTTGAACCATGATGATATCACGCTCTGCGCTTTGCCGTTCTCTCATTTAGGGGGGTTGATCTATATCCAAAACTGCATTTTTTTCGGCATTTCAGTGGTCTTAATGGAGCGTTTTAGCCCGATGGATTTTTTAAAGCACATCGAGTTTTATAAGGTCACCTGTTTTTGGCTCGTGCCTTCCATGTATTACGCCATCCTTCATTTAAAAGAATTCGAGAAATTCGATCTTTCCAGTTTGCGCTGGATCGTTACTTTCGGGGCTTCCAGTTCAGCGGAAGCCTTGCGCAGGTTCCATGCCCATTGCCCGCAAGCTGAACTGCTTAATGGCTGGGGGATGACGGAAACCAATGCCCCGACCACGGTTTTACCCCGCGGTTCTAAAAAATTAGAGAGTGTCGGCAGGCCCGCGCCATGGGCGGAGATCAAAATATTCGATGATGACGGCCGCCCGATGCCCCGCGGGGAGATCGGTGAGATCGTTGTGCGCGGCTGGATGGTGACTGACGGCTATTATAAAGATGAAAAGGCCACGCGGGAAGCGTTTGCCTACGGTTGGTTCCATACGGGCGATCTGGGGAAGTTC
>CAZPNW010000008.1:0-3267 GCA_964588175.1 uncultured Planctomycetales bacterium | reverse complement strand
CTTTTCATCAAAGACCATCGTCGGCTGCAAATAGATGCCATGGGGCCGCAGCTCAACGCGGTTAAGCAGGGCGCTGACATGCCGATGATCACGCAGGTTTTTTTCTGACCTGCCAAAAAGAGGTATAAAAGAAGTCGGTGTAAATCTTACCGGTGCCTCCCCTTCATTACGGATCTTGACCCCCATGACCTCGACATCGCGGTTATAGGGGATAAAATTCAGGACTTCAAGAGTGAGCGCGCGGGTTTTCTTGATAACTTTATGATATAAGAGCCCCGCTTCCAGGCTGTCGATATCCGTATGAGCCATACGCAAGACATTCTTTTCTGTTTTAATAAAGAAATCCCTGCGGCAAAGAGGGTTATTTTTAATATCTTCGATACTGGCAGGAGGAGTGAGGAAATGATCATTATCACGCTTAATATCGCCGGCTAAATGAGGGCTTATAGAACTCAAAAGCGAACCATTTTGATTGGTAAGCGGGAAATAGAGGCCGGAATCAAACGGTTTTTCTACAACAAAGGTGCCTTTATCGTCAATAAATCGATAGATCATAGTTATAATAGGAACCCCGCCCTTTTTACGCGATCAAAATATCGGGAATCGTAAAAGGGGCGGGGTCATTCACAAAGTAAACACCTGCAAATACTTATTTCTTTCCCTTCATTTTTTCCACTAATTCGGACGCAAATTTTCCCGCCAGGTCTTTGCAGCCTAAACCGAACGCCAGTGCAAACGCCAAACCAAGCGAAGCTAATACTATACTGATGGTAAGTTCAATGATTTGAGCTTTAATACTTAACTGCTCAAGAGTGACCAGGATAGCAAAAACAATGACAATAATTTCAACGACTTGAGCCAATAATTTTGATTGAGAGAGACCCGCGTTATTAGCGGCAGTCAAAACGATATTACGTAAGATTGTGGCGACAAACATACCGAATATCATAATAAAGATCGCGGCAATGACATTAGGCACATATAAAGCGACTTTATTCAATAATTCAGCGGCGATCGGCATGCCGATAGAATTGATCGCGACCACAAATGTAACTAAAAGCGCAAGCCAATAAACAATAATACTGACGAGTTCGGAAAGCGGGTAGGTAATGCCTCCTTTTGCCAATAATTTATTCAACTCGATCTTATCAGCGAGTTCATCAAGCTTGACTGTTTTTAAAAGTTTCGCGATAACGGTTTTGATGAATTTCGAGATGATCCATCCAATAATAAGGATAATGATCACCAAAAGCACGTTCACCAAGAATTGACTGACCTGGGAAACAACTGTTTTTGCCGGCTCAACAAAGATTGCCTGCCATGTATTCATCGCGCCACCTCCTTACAAGGTTAACAAAACCATAAGAAAAACCTTTCTTATGGGTAAATCAAGCTATCTGCAGGACAGAGAACAGACGAATTATATTTCTATAACTTTATCATCAATATCGGGTTATGTCAATAGTTATGTTTAGCGTAGAGCGTGTAGCGCTTAGGGATCAGCGGGAAAAACAGGAAGAATCGATAAAGCTTGATATTTCTTTGAACTCACAAAAAACCGCATCAGCACCCTTAAGATACTCATGAGGCAGGCTCGTGGTAAGTGCGATGCAAAACATATGGGCACGCTTGGCTGATTTTATCCCTAAAGGGGCATTTTCGATCACCACGCATTCCTGAGGCTTAACTTTTAAGGCTTTTGCCGCTTTAAGATACGGTTCAG
The DNA here is from genome assembly GCA_964588175.1 of uncultured Planctomycetales bacterium. Classification (GTDB taxonomy): domain Bacteria; phylum Omnitrophota; class Gorgyraeia; order Gygaellales; family Profunditerraquicolaceae; genus JBAZTA01. The sequence continues at coordinate 1,544 of CAZPNW010000008.1, read as the reverse complement.
GATGAGGCTTCCCCTCTTTGACCTGGTCGCCAGCGACGACATGATCGAACAACCGCCTGATCGAAACAGGCAAGATCCGTTCGACCTCCCGCAACGGAGTACCGGTCACTAACCCTAAAAGATACCCCTTCTTCTTAAGACAGATCAAAAGCCCCATAACATCTTTAAAAATAAACCGTTTAAAATATTTCTTAAATATTTTCTGGCGTAAAGAAAATATCTTTTTCAGTAAAACAGGGGTTGGAAGGCGCCCGGCGTTGATCAACAAATGGTTTAAAGTCTTATCCCAGCGTTCTCCTTCTTTTAAATAAACATCAAAACAGCTCACCCGCACACCAAACTGCCCTAACGATTCATACCAGGCGATAAAATGATACGGCATGGAATCAATAATAACTCCATCCATATCGAATATAATGGCTTTCGGCTGTGACTTAAGCTTTTTCTTATTATTTACCTTAACCATCGACTCTTTGTTTACCCCGAGCTTATCGAGGGGCATCCATGCCCGCTCCCTGCCTACCGGCAGGCAGGCTTGCCTTTATGCCCCGCTCGTAAACAGTCCCAGCCACCCGTTCAACAGAATCCGTCTACATGAGACCTGCGACTATTGTCTATTGACCGTGGACTATGGACCATCGACTACGTGTGTCCTGTGTCTTGCGACCTGAGTCTCAAACCCTGCCTGATCGAGCGATCATGTGTTTTATTTCTTTACAGACGGGGTCCTTCAGCAGTTCATCCAATGACACAGGAAGCGTTAAAGACCAGTTCAGAGCACTTACCGTGCCGGGAGTATTAATTCTATATTGATAGGCGTCGCCTTTTAATAAGTCGGTAATGCCTAACCAATCTATAAGCAACTGGACAGAGAATATCGAATTTGAATTAAGCGTCAATTGCAGTATTTTCGAGATGATCCGATCATCCGCCTTTTCCCTCATAGGCCCGGGAATACCCAGATGCTTCCAGAGCTTCTCTTTTTCCCGGTACGTATTTACATACATATCAATAAAATCCATAACTTCTTCTTTTCGCCTGTTTAAAACCGCCAATAAATCATCAATGGAACCGATACTATCGAGCCAACGCAGCCTCCCGTGACGCGAACGTTTATGGTCAAAAAGATCGTCTTTAACACTATGATAATCGATCATGCGTTCCCGGCATTTCCTCAAAAAAAGCGCTTCATCAACGGTCCCGGCCTCATTTTCCCACCATGCCGCCCAATTCGTTGTATCATGCGTTGACAACATGGATACTGAAAATAACCGGTAATCCTGCGGCTCCAGGAAATCATGTTTGATATTCCAGTCTTTGACCCAGCGCTGAACTTCATTACCGGGAATACCGAACTCTTTTAACGCCTCAGTACACACCGGTGGAACTACACCCAGGTCTTCAGCGCACAAAAGCATCTCTGTGTTCTCCAATATTAAAGTTAAAAGTTTCCTGCCGTGCTCTGCCCACGTACTTTCATCCCTCGGGTCAAAAAACCCATTCAGCCCCTTATTTTCCTGAGGTTCTTGCGCCGGAATACTCCA
>CAZPNW010000007.1:0-20992 GCA_964588175.1 uncultured Planctomycetales bacterium | reverse complement strand
TACGATGCCATATTAAAGAGCGCCTCGGTGTACGATGGATTTATTTTTAACGCCTTTTTGAAATGGGAAAGCGCCTGTTCTGTATCACCGATGGAAGCATACGCCATTCCCAGCATATTATAGGTTTTGACATAATCTTCTTTGATCAAAAGCGTTTTCTGTAACTCCGCGATAGCTTGCGGGGGCTTGTTTTGGACCAAGAACGCTACCCCCTTGAAGAATAAAAGCGTGAATTCTTTATTTATAATCCCTGCTTCAAGATCGCGCAGGACTTTTAATGAGCTTAAGGATGTTGAATCGGTTTTTGAGATCTCCAAGACTTTCGAAAATTCTTCCCGCGCCTCTTGGAATTTGCCATCCGCGGCAAGATCAATGCCTTTTTGATATAACGCCGGCGCGGCCGACGGCTGTTCTTCAGCAGAGGCCGCCATCAACCAAGAAAAAACCAGGAAAATAACAAATACTATTCTTCCTGATACGGCTTTCTTCCATCCCATAATAAACCTCTTTACCCGGCAAATAAATTGGGCCGGAATAAACCACTTATTCCGGCCCTTGTATCCGCGAGGGCCTTACTTAACCGAAACCACTTTAATCTTAAAATATAATGTTTTACTTGCCAAGGGGTGATTATAATCCAAGATCACGAAATCATCCTTTATATCGGCGATCCGGGCGGAAACGATCTTCCCGTCAGATCTTTTGATCTGGATATATTTATTCAGCTTGAGAACGAGTGTTTTAGGAAAATTCTTTCGCTCGAACTGCTTAAATGCTTTCGGGTTTATTTCCCCGTAACCTTCGGGGGGCGCCACGGTAATGGTTTTAGTATCGCCGGCGCGCAAACCTTTGAGCTGCCGGGCGAGGCCGGGGACGATCCCGGCTTTTTTGCCTTGAGTATACTGTAACGGCCCGTGTTTTTTTGAACTGTCAACGACCTTGCCGTCGACCGTCACCGTATATTCAAGGGTAACGTTCTTGCCGTCCTGGATCACCGCAGTATCAGCCTTGCCCCAAGAAACACCTGCACAAGTAACTAAAGAAAACAACGATAGGATAAAAACACGCATCTTCCTCATATTTCCCCCTTTTTACTTATTATAAACCAAAAACCATGGTGCCGGTAATAAAATTACAAGTTATGCTTTTACTATCCGCTCCAAACCGATACGTTTTAATTCCTTATCTATCGCGATCACCTTGACCTTAACCGCGTCCCCGACCGATACGACATCGTACGGGCTCTTTACATACGTATTGCTTAAGCGGGAAATATGGATCAGGCCGTCCTGATGCACCCCGATATCCACGAACGCGCCGAAATTAGTCACATTCGTCACGGTACCCTCAAGCACCATATCTATGTTCAAGTCATCGATCCGGTTTATCTGCGCATTGAAAGAAACACAGGTGAATTCTTTTCGGGGATCCAGCCCCGGTTTACCGAGTTCCTTGACGATATCATTGAGCGTCAGGAGCCCCAGGCCGTCACGGACATACCCCCGGCAATCGATCTGAGCGATCTGGGCTGCATTACCGATCAATTCCCGGATATCGATACTCCTATCGCGCGCCATTTGTTCAACGACAGGGTAGCGTTCCGGATGGATCGCCGAATTATCCAAAGGATTGTTCCCATTGGATATCCTTAAGAAACCGGCGCACTGCTCAAAAACCTTGCTTCCCAGGCGCGCGACTTTCAATAACTCATTTTTATCATTAAAGGAACCATACTGGCCCCGGTAGGCGACAATATTCTGCGCGAGGACTTTCCCGATACCGGAAACATAAGACAAAAGCGCCTCCGAAGCGGTATTAAGATTGACACCCACAAAATTAACACACGACTCAACCACATAATCTAATGTATCTTTTAATTCCGACTGGTTTACATCGTGCTGATATTGCCCCACCCCGATCGCCTTAGGCTCGATCTTTACCAATTCCGCCAGAGGGTCCTGCAGCCTGCGGCCGATACTGATCGCCCCTCTCACGGTCACATCCAGCTCAGGGAATTCCTTAACAGCCGTTTCAGACGCAGAATATACCGACGCCCCTGCTTCACTGACAACGAGGCTCACAACCGGCACGTCCCCTTCTTTGATGACCTCATTAATGAACACCTGGGTTTCTTTTGAAGCGGTACCGTTACCTATCGCGATGATCTCCACCCCATACTTTTTGATCAAGTCACCGACGGCCTTCTTCGCGTCCTTACGCCGGTCATCCGGGGGATGAGGAAAGACCTGCGCGTATTCTTTAAAATTTGAGTTGCGGTCTATCACGACGACCTTGCATCCTGTGCGGAACCCCGGATCAACCCCCATAATCACTTTATGCCCCGCAGGCGCGGATAAAAGCAGGTTCTCCATGTTCTTGGCGAATACACCGATAGCTTCTTTTTCAGCTTCTGCCAATTTCATCAAAAACACTTCAGTTTCTATGGAAAGGCTCAGCAACCGCTTGTAACTATCGGCTATCGCCCCGCGCAATTCAAGATAAAACAAAGCTTCTTTATTATGGAGGACCGCTTCGTCGATCAATCCCCGCGCGTGGTCCTCATCGATCTGGATCGACCATAATAAAACATTTTCTGCCGCGCCCCGCCTGATCGCCAGGATACGATGCGAAGGAGAACGCTTCAGAGGTTCAGAAAAGCTATAATAGTTCTCAAACTTTGATTTTTTACCTACCCAATCCTTATGCGGCCGCGCGGTGAGGACCCCCTGTCCCCAGGTATATTCCCGAAGCAGGCTGCGAACTGCCGCGTTATCGGCGACCATTTCAGCGATGATGTCACAGGCCCCTGCCACAGCGTCATCATAGCTGGTGACTCCTTTTTCAGCGTCTAAGAACCCTTTGACGATCTCCTGCTTATTGCCTTGACAGAGCTGCTGCATCATAATATCCGCCAATGGCTGGAGCCCTTTTTCTTTGGCGATGGTCGCGCGGGTCCTTTTTTTGGGCTTAAAGGGCAGATAGAGGTCTTCCAACTTTTGTTTTTCGCGGCAGGCTGTAATTTCTTTTTCCAACTCAGGCGTCAGTTTGCCCTGGTCGCCGATAGTCTTGAGAATAGTTTCTTTTCTCTTTTCAAGCTCGGTATAATACCCCAGCTTCAGGTGTATCGCGCGCACCTGGGTCTCATCTAAACCGCCTGTTTTCTCTTTCCGGTAGCGCGAAATAAAAGGCACGGTCGCCCCCGCAGCAAGAAGTTCGACGGTATTCTTTACCAAAGGTAAGGCGATCAAAAGATCTTCCGCAATATAAGCAACGATCAAACTATTCTCCATATCAGGGGATTCCTCTATATTCTAAAAAAAGCTCTCAGGGGGATTATTTCCGGGTCATTGTAACATTAAACGGCAGGGTATTCAAATATAAATATCAAGCTCGGGGGATCAATTGCCGGATACTCAAGATAACTTTACCCCAAAAAAGGCTAGAAAGATGTGTTTCTCCTTTATTTTTTATCTGCTCAAAACACTCGCGATCAAACTTTTCAGTTCCGCGTCATTAATGGGTTTACAAAGATACCCGTAACATTGAGCCTGCTTGATCCGCGCGACCGTTCTTTCATCCGCGAAAGCGGTGATGCATATAATGGGGACATCGCAAAAACGCTTAATACCCGCTGCGACCTCAATTCCGTCAAGGGAGCTCCTCAACCGCACATCCATCAGGATCAGATCAGGTGAGGCTCTTTGTACTGACTGAAGCGCCTCTTCCCCGTTAAAGGCCAGTTCCGGGACATGATAGCCTTGCGCTTCCAAAAAGCACTGCAGGCTTTTTGCAACGATAACTTCATCTTCAACGATCAAGATCCGTTTCTTCTGAGCGCCCATAGCAGACCGGTCCAAGGAAGGCCTTTTTACGTATAGACCCGTGATCTCACGGTATTTACGCGCCCCGCGTAAATATTATTTTTTTAGAATGGAATATTTACAACGTATCCGGCTATGTTATAATAGGTGTATGGTTACAAAACTTATATCATTACTGTGGAAAATCCCCCTGAAAGACTGGTTTATTCTCCTGACGCTTTCAATACTGATGATTTCATTGCTGGAGATCCGTAAGCTCAAAAAGATCATTTCTCAAGAAGCGCAAAAAAGGCTCATCCCGCAGCTGACCCTGGATCTCATTTTAGATCCCAATATTAAGAAATCAGGCTTTTACCTGAAAAACGACGGATTATTCCTTGCACGGGAGATCAAGATCGAGGATTTAAACTTAACCCTCGATGATTACGGATTTAAACTCAACTATATCCTTACCTTCGATATGATCAACAGCCTTAAACCGCAGGAACGCATCAAACTCGATTTTAAAACATTTGATAAAAAACAAACGCCGCTTCCAGAAGTAACCGGGATGCTCATCCCGCACCTGATCAACCCGGTCTTTAAAGTAACTGTTTTCTACACGAACATCGAGAACATCAAATTCCGCCTGGCCTTTTCTAAAAAGCGGGAAAAATTCTTCGTCGAATCTCTTGAGATCTGCAAATAACTAACATCCTGTCAGAAAGAAACCGCGCGCGCTCGCAGAGGGCACACTGAAAGCTAAAACCCATACCAATAATTTACCAGCGGCTTAGCTCCCTGCGTGGAATCAATAACGACATTCTTAAGGCGGCAATATTCATGGAATCCGTCTTTACCCAATTCCTTGCCAAAACCGCTTTGTTTAAAGCCTCCATAGGGGACTTCATTATAAAACATGCCATAGGTATTGATCCAGATCGTCCCGGCATTAATTTTCTGAGCCGTTTCTTTTGCCAGATCAATATCTTGCGTCCATAAAGAACAGGCGAGGGCGAATTCACTTTCATTGGCCAATACCACTGCCCCATTGAGGCTGGAGAATTTATCGATACAAGCCAACGGGCCGAAAACTTCCTCTTTATAGACCGCCATTGCCGAAGAAACTTCACACAGGACGGCAGGTTCAAGGAAAAACCCTTTATGGAATACCTCTGCGGCAGGGATGACTCCTCCGCAAAGCAGGCGCGAGCCTTCTTTCTTCGCTTTCTCAATATACATAAGGACTTTCTTGCGCTGCAATTCAGACACCAGCGGCCCCATTTGAGTCTGGAAATCTTCCGCGTTGCCTAAGACTATCTTTTTGGCTTTCGCGCAGAATTCTGAAATGAAGGCATCATAGATCTCTTCAGCCACAAAAATGCGCGACATCGCGGTGCACATCTGCCCCTGATTCAGGAATATTGAACACAATAAACCGTTGACCGCCAGATCCAGGTCCGCGTCCTTAAAAACTATCCCTGCGGATTTACCTCCTAATTCCATCACTAATTTCTTAACATGCTCGGCAGAATCATTGATGATACGTTTTCCCACTTCATTACTGCCGGTAAAAGAGACCATATCCACACGCTTATCTTTGCACAACAGCTCCCCCAGGGTAGCTCCCGGGCCGTTAAGGATATTTACCACCCCTTGCGGCAGGCCGGCATCATAAATGATCCTGCCTAAGGCCAAAGCGGTCAAAGGAGTCAAGCTCGAAGGTTTCAAGATCACCGTATTACCTGCTGCCAGCGCTTGCGCCATTTTCCAACAGGCGATCAACAAGGGATAATTCCATGGCACGATCAAAACAACGACCCCATGCGGTTCGCGTATAAGCAGGCTTTCGGCATCGCCGGTTTGCGCGGAGATCTTTATCGTTTCAGGGCTTAAATAATTTTCCAGGTTGTTGGCGAAATACTCAAACGTCTTAGCGGCGCTGGGGATATCCATAAAAGTGGATTCTTTAATAGGCTTGCCGGTATTGGCCGACTCAAGCTGCGCTAATTCCGCGGCCCGGTCTAATATCCCTTGCGCGATCTTTAAGATAAAGGCTTTGCGCTCAGGTAAAGGAAGCCTGGGCCAGGGCCCCTGGTCAAAAGCGGAGCGCGCGGCCGCTAAAGCTACTTCAGCATCCTTCGCAGATGCGACAGAAACTTCAGCGATAACATTCCCGTTGGAAGGATTGATTATTTTATGCTTCTCTTTTGAATCCCTTAATTCACCGTCAATGAGTAGTTGAGTGTCCATAAGAATCTCCGGTCACAGGTCACAGGTCGCATGACACAAGACACAAGTCAAAAGTAGTCCATGGTCCACTGTCCATGGTAAGCGGTAAACTTTACTATTTTTGCTTTAAGCGCACATTTGAAAACTTCCGGCACCAAAATTTATTTTAACCTTACCGCTAACAGATGGCTGCGACTGATTTTGAGCGGGGCATAAAGGCAAGGAGCGGGCATGGTGTCCCGACGTGTAACGTCGGGACGAGCGACGCAGCCGACCTGAGCGAAGTTTTGCCACGCTGGGGCAAAACGAGCGTCCCCGCGAGAAACAGTCGCAGCCATCCGTAATCTAAAAGAACGTAAAACAAACCAAGACAGCCGTTACCTTATATATAATCATTAAGAGCGAGAAAAATCAACAGATTCATTAAGTCTTAATTTTAACTTCTTTAAAGAGCGCGAAGAGACGCGTAAATGGGACATACCAGCGGGACAACTGCCCCATTTGCCCCGTCAGCTTCATCTTGCCCTGCGTGACCGCCACAAATGAATCAAGCTTCCCTAAAAAAACCTGCTGCCAGGCTTCTGCCGGAGCGGAAATCACGAACGGCGCGTTTCCGTCACAATCTAAACTCGTGATCTTTCCTTTTTCAAAGCTGAATTTATATACCTTATCGCTGGCATCGAGTTTGATCGCCAATTGCAGCGTCAGATCAAGCTCCTTGCCTTTTTGCGCGATAAATTCATCCTTATTCACCAGGTCCACGATCGCCTGAATATGCTCCTTTGAAAACATCTCATAGGCTGTTTCTTGACGGGTTAACGTATTTTTAAGCGCGCCGTCCAATTCATCTAAAGCGCCTTTCTTAAATAACCGCGCGACCGCAGCTACCCGCACCGCTTCTTCCAAAGCTTCAATCAATGCCAGGGCGTCTTCAAAAGTATCGCCGATCGCCACAACACCATGGTTCTTCAACACCGCCAGATTATTGTTTTTCAAAGCCTCAACAACCAACTCCGGTTTTGTCACAGTCGGAGTATCCTGTTCAACAACCGGCACTTCGCCAAGATAAAATTTAGTTTCAAAAGTCAAAGCTTTGAGCGAAGCATTCACGGCAAAATATCCATTGATCAAAGGGGCATGACAATGGATGACTATTTTTGCGGGAAAATTCTTATAGACCAGGCTGTGCAACGGCAATTCAGAGCTCGGCCTTTTATCCGCGGACGTTTTCCCTGTTTCGATATCAACCGACACAATATCTGCATGCCCCAAATCGCCTAAAAACGTTCCCGTAGCGGTAATAAGCATTGTTTCATCATCTAACCGGGCGCTGATATTACCTGATTTTGCCACCGCAAGGCCGGTTGAATAGATCCGCTTACCTACTTGCACCATCCGGTCTTTAACTATTTTTTCATTATCAAACATCGCTTAAACTCCCAGGTAAATATGCCGGCTGATCAACTCATGCGGCGTCACATCAAAAGCAGGGTAATACCCCTTTACTCCGCGTGGAGCAAAACGAATACCCTGATATTCCAATAATTCTTTATCAGGCCTTATTTCAATAGGGATATCCTTGCCGCTTTGGGCCTTTGAAGGAGGCGGGCAGATCACATAAAAAGGGACCTTAAAATGTTTTGCTAAAAGAGCGATCTGATAGGTCCCGATCTTGTTGGCGATATCCCCGTTTTGAGCCAGGTGGTCGGCTCCCACGACCACTTTCGTGACCTTATGTTCATGCATCAGTTGAGCCACCATGTTATCAGCGATAACCGTAACATCAAAACCAGCGCGGGTGAGCTCCCAGGCAGTTAAACGCGCGCCCTGCAGATAGGGACGGGTCTCAGTCGTAAAAAAACTGACCTTCTTATTTTGTTTTAAACAAAGCGAGCCGATGAGCGGCATCAGGCCGCTTATATTACAATGGGTCAGGATAACATCCCCGTCATCGATCAAATGGCTTGCCTCTTCTGCCTGCTGTATCCGTTTATTCTTGAGCATCTCAAGGAACCCGGGGATACATTTCTGAAGGCTTTGCCCTGCCTTCGCCCATCCTAATACCATATCGGTCAGTATCTTAAAAGAAAGCGTCGGGCGACTTGAGTTTATGGCAGCAGCCACTTTGTCTAAATGGGAAAGCAGGCCCTTACCCTGCTTGTGCTTGCCGGCCTCAAGCAAGAAAGTATACATGACCAGTAAGACCTGACCGACAGCCCTGGTCTTCATTTCCTTGATCGCGCGGCAAGCCCCCCGGTAATCCTTTACCTTTAGATATACTTCTTTCCCCGGCAATTGCGTCTCATCAAGGATAGAAATAGTATTTCCTCTTAATTCTATGGGCCAAAATAAAGGAGAAAACTTCATTCTATTTGCCTTCCAATTTCTTCACGACCGCCAAAGCGATCTCGATCAACTTCGACTCTGCCATATAATACATCGGGTTCATAAAACCCATTTCACCGGTAATAACGTTATCGCTGACCGCCAGTATCGAACCGGCCTTGACTTTATAGGTTTGCGCGATCGTAAGCAGTGTTGAAGAAACCATATCTACCGCGATCGCCCCCTCTTTGCGCTTTGACTCGACCAACTCCCGGGTTTCGCGTAAAAGCGCGTCCGTCGTCCAGGCGCACCCCCGATGCACCGTCACCCCCATCTCTTTGGCAACAGCAAAGAGGGTATCGGTAATTTTCTTGTCAGCAACCGTCTTAAAATCCTTATCGACATAATACGGAGTTACTCCGTCTCCGCGAATGACCGTATCGACCACTATCAGGTCGCCGACCTTAATGTTTTCTTCCAGCGCCCCGCAGGTGCCGATACGAATGATATTCTCTATCTGCGCGTTGCACATAACCTCGGAGGTTATCGCGGTATCAGTGGAAAACCTGCCGCCATTGATAGCCGTAAGCTTAATACCCTGATACATGCCGGTATACATGGTATATTCCATAAAAGAGAAATTCTTCACCGGATTCTCGATCTTCTTCATTAATACATCAAGCCTGTCTTTCGGCCCTGGAACGATCGCGTATTTGCCTACATCCTGAGGCCGCAACTGCACCATCGCCGTCAAATCCTTCCCCGTTAAATGTACGTCTTTCTGCATTTTCATACTATTCTCTCCCTCTTGGTAAACATTATTACTGCCTTGCATTACTGATAAGTTTCCCCTGATTTATATTTTCTATTGATGGCATTGAATATCCTAACTTCCCATCATAGAACACCAATTCGACCTTATATGCATCTTCCAATTCTATAAATTTTCCAATACCAGAAGAAACAGAATACCGCCGAGAATAATACCAATGATCCTCTACAGGGCCGGTATTTGTCATAAAATCAGTACCCGCCGGCCCTTTAAGCGGGTCGTAATACGAATGAATTTGCCCACGGGGCCCCCAATTACCGATACTTCTGGGCGCGCCCCATCTTCGCTCAACCTCTGCCTTTGTCATGCCAGGCGCTAACGGATATTGCCTTACAACCCTTAAAGGATGCTGACTGTAAGGGGTATTATTCACTTCTGCTTCTAGTTTCACCATCTCAATTCTATAGCACGTCAGCGGAAAAACAGCTATTAAAAGCAATGAAACCAGATTGAAAATATTCTTCCAGCGCTTTTCGATATGAGGTGACAAATAAATGCTCATCACATATACGGATACGGAAAGAAATATTCCGGCGACCACATACATTGAACTTTTTTCATCTTCTGATAACCCTGTTACCAAATAATCCTGGCAATAACAGGCGCTTGATACACAAAAAATCAGAAAGAACGATATTAAAAATATTCTTTTGTTATCCATTAAGATCGGAGAACAGGCTCACTACCTACTTATAAGTTATAGCAACAAGTATATTCCCATGGAAAGCCAACTCCACTTTATATTTCTCATTCCAATCAAATTCACCAAGCTCAGTAGAGGCATCCATTGTGGGCTCAATTCGCGAGTAATACCACACTTCTTCAGCCGGGCCGGTATAAGCACTCCCAACGGGAAGAGGCCCATTATCATATTTCTTTCTTGGCTTACCCCAAAGCCTTAAAACATCTTCTTTTGTAAAACCTTCAGCCAAGGGATGTTTCTTTATTATACGAGCCGGATCACTGCTATAAAGAGTATTATTTTCTTCCGACATAACTCTCGAACGCCACATATTAAATCTCATTGCCGGGATTATAAAAAACAACGCCAGCGCCAAAACAGGTAAAACCGCGCTCCATGGCTTGCCAAAACGAAATGATACAAAAATAGATACAACTAATAATAGCGCCGGCAAAACAATCCAAAAGAAATTTATCCAGGCTTCTCTCTGCTCTGCTTTCCAATGCTCATGGCTAAAATCATATTGTGTGTCATAAATTCCAGGATAGCATAAAACAGGCAGAAAAAATAGCAATAGAAAAAAAACAAAAGTTATCTTAGATCTTTTAGCCAAATCCATGCCAAGAACGTTACTTTACTTTCCCAAAGCCTTCTTTAATGCCTCGAGAAATTGAGGATCAATGATAGCCCCTAATTCTTGCGCTTTATGAAGATCCTCCCATGCTTTATCATATTCTTGCTTGAAGAAAAACGCGGCTGCGCGATTATAATACACATCGGAAAAACCAGGTTTTATTTCAATGGACCTGGTATAATCTAAGATCGCCTGGCCGTAATTCCCTTTATTATTATTGGCATTACCTCGGCCATAATATGCCCCGTTGGAATCAGGGTTAAACTCAATAGCTTTGGTATAATCCAAGATCGCTTCCTCAAAATTCCCCATAGCGTTGTAAACATACCCTCGTTCATGAAAGGCCTGGGCATGCTTGGGATTAATTTCAATTGCTTTGCTTAAATCTGAAATAGCCTGCTCTAAGCCGCCCTTGTAACTATATGCGAGCCCGCGGCTATAGTAGGCATCGGCCAGGTCAGGGTTAAGTTCAATGCATTTTGAAAAATCAGAGATGGCTAGATCATAGTTAGCTTCTTTAGAAAAAGCGAGGCCGCGATTATAGTAATTACCGACAACATAAGGACTGGCATTAATAACCTCGGTAAAGCAAGAGATGGCCTCAGAATACCTGCCTTGGTCAAAATACTCTATTCCCTGCTCAGAAAGCTGCCCCCTATTTTCCTGGGCAAAGATATTTCTAAAAGATAAAAAAGTAAGCGACAAGATTAAAATACCTATTGTCTTAAAAAACCGCCGGCTCGTATTCATTTGCATAACAATTCTTGTAAGTTCTCGCCCAAAATCCCCTCTTCTTCTCTGCCGGGCAAATTCAAACCCTTTATCGCCTGGATCCCCGCCGCAACATCTTTCTTCGCCGGCCAGTCGCTTCCCCAAAGGATATGCGTGGGGCCTACCAAGGCAAGCGCTGCCTGAAAATTAGAGAGGCTTGTGTCTCCGCTTGTATCCACATATATATTCTTTAAATACTCGGAAGGATCTGCCTGCAGGTCTTTAACAAAATCGATCCCCCGCAGCATCCTATAGGTTGAGTCAAAGCGGGCAGGCAAATGACAGATCACCCCCCCGAAATACGCGAAAATAAAATTTACCCCGGGATACCGGCGAAAAACATCCCCCATAAGGAGTTTACCGATACAGACCGTCGTATCAAAAACATATTCGATGACCGGTGTCAATAAGGGGTCCTGTACGCGGTCATAGCCGATAGGATTGACGATCTGGGAATGGACAAAGATGGGGATATTTTTCTTTTGAGATTCTTCATAAACAGGGATAAAAAGCTTATCGTCAAGATACCTGCCGTTATAGCTGCTTGCGAATGAAAGCGCTTGGAACCCCAGCTCTTCGGTAGCCCGCTTGAATTGATCAAGCATATCAGAAGCATTATCGATAGGAAGGACCGCAGCGCCGATAAAACGGCCCGGGAAACGTTTCAGGACCTTGGCGACATTTTTATTAAAGGCATACGTCACTTCGCTGATACTGCCTAATTTCAGGTGCGCGTCGGTAGTAGGATAACTTAAAACTGCTTTATCGATACCTAAGCGGTCCATCATCGTTACGTGCGCTTCAATATCACCCCAGGCCTTTGAGAAAAAATGCGCGTTCTCGATGATCTCTTTGGGTAACCAATGGCTATGGCTGTCGATTATCATAAACGTTAATTTTGATCAGCGCTCTTTAATATCCTGCTCACCATCTCATCTTCATACAGGCCCTTGATCTCTTCGAGGGTTTCTTTACCCAGCTCTTTTACGATCGCCTTCTCTATTGCCTCTAACTTTACATCCAGGAAAATGAACTCCGGATTGACTTTTTTCCCTTTATATTTCAGTTCCAGCGAGGCCTTTTCTTTTTCCGCTATATAATCCCTGAAATCATTGACAAATTGCTCAAGGGGCTTTTTCTCCCGGGGGAGATATGTCCCCTTAAGTATCCGCTCCATTGACTCCAGGATGAACTCATCGATCTCAAGCTGGGTGAACTTGCGCTCATATTTATCAAAGGCTTCTTTGGTGGTTTTATACAACCAGAGCAAATATCGTTTCTTTAAATTGCGCATATCCTGTTTATCCATAAGTTAGCCCCTCGTTTTTATTTCTTGACCAATTCGACATCATCGATGTACAAGACACCCTTAGCCTCGGCTTTAGGCTCAAACTGGTAACTCTTTATCGGGAAATCCAACGTATCATTTTTATCGGCGGCGTCAGGCTGCCAATCTTTTCTCGGGTAGAAATCAGCCAAGGGGCAAACCACCTGCTGCCATCCGGTAAAATCATCACTGACCATGGTGCGCCAGACTTCTTTTCCGTTATCTTTGATATCGAAACAAATATAGGCGCCTGAATTGCTGCCGTACATATAAAAAGCTATCGCGTTATATTTCGTCCAGTCGATATCCTGCGCTTTGACCAGCCAGGCGGTATTTTTGGAATCTAATTCAAAACCGCGCGCCGCCCACATATACCCGCCGGGGACCGCGTCATAGGTCAATTTTAACGACTGATTGCCGCCATGCTTAATATCGGTGGCTGCGGCGACCTCTAATTTAGAATCGCCTCCTGTCCCGAAATCAACCGTTCCGTCGGGGCCTCCTGAAATAGCGCATTCAAAATCATCGATCAATAAACCTTTGTCCTCTGCCAAACATAGTGAAGCTGCACAAAGAGCAAACACTAAACTCAAAGCCAGCGCCTTCATGATACTCCTCCTTGTTTATTTTACCGGTTAATCCTGCTTGCCTGATAAACCCATAACCACAACAAAATCACTCACCCGGATGCTGCTGCTTGAACGGTATCACCGGATTAGTCCACGGCGTTTGCTGATTGATCACCGCGATCTCCAACGGGCAAACATTCGCCGGCACGGTTAAAGCAAAGCGCACCGCGCTCTCGATGGCTTCCGTTGTCATAAGCCGGGAGGTATCAGCGGTTATCTCCTTTAACTTTCCGGTCAGGTCCGTATCGGTAACACCGGGAAGAAGCGAGGTGACCTTGATCCCATGATCACGCATCTCCCAAAACAACCCTTTTAAGAAAGCCTTTAATCCGACCTTAAGCGAACTATAGACCAGAAAATTCCGGGGCAACGGGTCGCAAAGCGTAGACCCGGAAACCATATTGATGATCGCCCCCGACTTATTCTTAATCATATCATTGATTACCAGCCGAATCAAGCGCACATACCCCAGATAATTAGTATGCACTAATCTTTCGAAATCGTCAAATGGCTGCTTCTCGAAAGGCGACTGGCTGGATACCCCGGCATTATTGATCAGGATATCGATAGTGCCGAATTTTTCTTTTGCCTTATTCACCAGGTTTTCCAGGTCTTCAAGCTTGGTAACATCGCAGACAACCGGCAAAACCTCGACCGAATATTTCTTCCTGAGCTCATCCGCGGTTTCCTTAAGCGGCCCTTCAGTACGCGCGGCAATAACAACATTAGCCCCTAGATCAGCGCAGGTCGCAGCCAAAGCCTTGCCGATACCGCGGCTGGCACCCGTCACTATTGCTGTCTTCCCCCGTATCTTAGACATCATATACCCCCCTTTAAGTTCCCTGGCAGGAATTTCCTGCTCATTAACAACAGCAGGAACAATCCTCCCGCAAACACACTATAATGCAACAAAAAACTTTTCTGTAAAAGTATGCTCCCTATGGCAACACCGATCCCTGCGGATATAAAGCGGATGCTGCTGTTTAAACTGGCAGATTCGTTGATGAATTCTTTCGGCAAATCGGTCAATAACGTTGAAAGGCCGGCATGGTTCAAGGTCCAACCAAACCCCCATACCAGCATTACTATCGCTATCGCCGCCAACGGTAATTTCGCGCACAAGGCCAACACGCTCAGTATCATTAAAGCAATCCCCAGGTTAGCCACTTTAACCCTGCCCAGGGAATCAGAAAACCACCCTCCCGCTGCTTCTCCGATGATACCGCTTAAGCTGGTCAAGGTGATCAGGATACTGATCAGGCATTGATCAAAGCCATAGGCCTTCGAGAAAAATACCGCAAGCCACTGCTGCACGCCATGATAGAACAAACTAACAAAAAAGATATAACTCAATACTAAAACTACTGTTTTATTACGGAAAACCTTATGATAATGCACCGCAAAATCACCAATGGTTCTCTTAAAATCCTGGAGATACCGATACATGTGTACCCAGACCAGAAAACCGAACGCCGCAGGAAGAAGATAGATCATCCTCCACGGTAGTACCGCGCTTAAACTTAAACCCAAAAGCGAGGCGACAAATGTGGCGCTGAAAAAAATACCGGTTAACTTCCCCTTATTCTCCGGTTCGCCGTACTGGCTGATCAGGATCAACACCAACGGGACAACTGAAGCCCCGAATACGCCCATCAGGATGCGTGCCGCATACAACATTTTTATATCGGCTGCCGCAGCCGCAAGCAGATTTGCCGCGCAAAAAAGAAAGAAACAGACCAGCTCTACTTTCTTGGCGTCAAACTTCCTTACCAGCGGGCCGTACAAGAGCGCCGCGGCGCCATAAGGAAGCATATACAACCACGTGACCCTTCCGGCAACAAACCCGGAGACATTGAATTCCTTCGCGATCGACGGGACGAGCGCGGCAGTTGCCGCCACGTTAAAAGACAACACCGCGCCTTCCAGGCAAAGCAAAGTGAATGTGGTTCTTCTCACTGATTAAGCCTTCGCAGCAACACGTTCTATCACGCTCTTAAAGATCAAAAGGTTTTCCTTAGAATGCTTATTGATAAACCCTTCTACCTGTTCATCATTGAACTTCGCCTTATCATCCATCTGAAAATGCTGGATCCAGGCCAATTCAACACCTTCCGGCTTTTGCGTATAGAGCCAAACGATCTTCATATACTTAAACGGGAATTTCGGCTCTTCTCTTTCAGAATAGGTAAAGCATTTTTCTTTAAATAAAAGCCTCCAGGACTGCCAGGATTTGCCTTCATCATCGGTCAAGCGGAAGGTGATCTTATTGGCTTCTTTTTTTACTATTTCGGCTTTCTGGTATTCGCCGCCGAACAACTCAGTCCAACGCGGGATATCATTAGAGATATCAAATACCTTATCGTACGGCGCGTTAATGATTATAGAATTACATGTATGTCCCATATTCTCTCCTTATTCCTACTGCTTATTATTTCTTTTTCAATACACTCAATCATAGATCATTCGACTATACTGATTTTTACCCTTTGAGGGACTATTGCATAACCATCCCCTGATCTTTGAGTCAAACCGATATAATACTCTCCCGGATCACAAGAATTAAACCCGTAATGATTAACGGCAAAACTTGCGTCAAAACTATACACTGCTCCCGGGTTAACACAGATAGAAGGCCCAGGATCATTCATATAACTATCTCCAACCCAAGGCAATTTCTTACCAAGAGCATCAGTTATTACAAAGTCGTGTTCGGTGAGTGTGAGGTCTCTTTTATAAACACAGATTTCTTTTTCTGAAATATTTTTCCATACAGCGGTCATTTTTACCCGCGATGTATAATTCTTTAAACGGCCCAGTTGGTAAACATCTTCTGCTGCTTTCAAGGTTAAAGTAAAATCTTTCCTCCATGCTTGGCCTTTCAATACCGGGCTAAACACCTGCGGCGACGCTTCACTCAAAGCATCTTTTTCCGGCTCACCATAACTGGCAGAATAGGCAACAGAAACGATACTCACTATTACAAATAATCTCTGCAGGAACAAATATTGTTTACCGGCCATTAATCCTCCTATTTCCCGAACAAGCTCAGTAATATCGCTAAATTTTCAGACGCGCTTAATGAATGCGGCGCGTTTTTGGGCATAAAAATAAACACGCCCGGAGACATCTTGATCTTTTTACCTTTTAACACAAAAGTGCCTTTACCTTTCAAAACGGTCACTGCCGCTTCGCGGGTCGAGGTATGCTCGGAGATATCGCTCCCCTTTGCCAAACACATCAGCGTATAATTAGAAGTGTCGGTCTTGACCAGCACCTTGCTAAAGACCCCGTCTCGGGGGAACTCCATCATCGCCTCTAAATCGCCTACCATGGATTTAATCATAAGCTCCTTTTATTAAAGACACACGACACAAAGACACAAGTCTCAAGAGATATAGCACAAGAAACCAAACCTGTGGCTTGTGTCATGTGACATGAGACTTTACAACACCGCAACCACCCGCGCCCAGGCGGCACCTGTGCACTTGATCTTTACAGGAAAACAAATGATCTTAAAACCGGAGTCAGGAAGCTTCCCTAATCCCGAAAGCCGCTCTATATGAATGAATTCCCTTTCCCTGCCATGAAAATGCGCCGGATACAAAGGATGCTTTTTTTTATCCTCCAGGAATTCCTTAAGCATGAATTTATACGGCCGGTCGATCCCCATGGTATCGACACCAAAGATCTTAATACCTCTATCAAGGAGATAATCGATCGCCGTCACATCCACGCCCGGATAGTCTGAGAAATATTTCGGGCCGCCATAGAATTTATCCGCGCCCGTATAAAAAAGGACGATATCAAAAGGCTTGAGGGTGTATTTTATCTTATTAAGGCAGGCCTCTACATCGTGGGCAGTAATAACATCTGCGGGTTTTTTATGCGTCAGGTCAAGGCGCACACCGTCACAATAACACCATTCCAAAGGTATCTCTTCGGCTGTTTTCGACGGGCGCCCTTCAGAGCGGGATCCGTAATGAAAGGAATAATCCAAATGCGTGCCGACATGGACCGGTGAATGGACAACTTCTAAAGATAAGAATTCTCCGTCAGGCAGGTCCTCAGGGCTGACCATACGATTACCCAGAAAATACTTGAGCCTGCCTAAAAGGGTCTTGCCCATGATCACGCGGTTAAACTTCTCAACTCCGGCCTTATGGGACACCCGCTCAATATCCACATGGTGGACTTCAAAGGCTTTTTCATCGATAGGAAGGCTTAAGTCTATGATCTGCATAACGTTTTGGGCTTGCAAAAATTGATTCGCGAGAAAAAACGCTGACTTATCCGATAGATCAGCGCAATAAAACGTTAAACTTTCGCCAGCTTTGACTCAATGACCTTAACGATCTCATCGATCGTAGAAAGTTTAGAGATCTCTTTAGTGCTTATTTTTGTATTAAAGGCTTTTTCTAAAGCAATAATCGCTTCGACCATTTCAGTAGAATCCACACCGATACTTTCCTGCAAAGTCACATTGTCCTTAAGTTCTTCCGGCTTCACCCGTAATAATTTCACTAAAACATCCTTGATCTGAGCTTTTATATCCATTGTTCACCCTCTCTTTAGAAATCACCTGTCACCAGTGCCCCAGTCGCCAGTGTCCCGGTTCACCCGGGCTCCTGATTCCCTAGTCCCGGATTCCCTATTCACCGGATTTCCATTAACCATGGACCATCGACTATGGACTGTGGACTATTTGCATCTTATATCTTTAAATATGCACCTCTCCCTTTGTCGCTCCAGCCTCCCACTTCCCTACCCCCGCCATAACATCCTGGAAACAGAGCTTTGCCAACGGATCAAAATTGCTCTCCATGATACGGTTGATGCGGCCGGGTTTTGAGAAGAATTCCCGCATACACCATGAACCCAAACGGCCGAGATCATCAATAGTCAGATGGTCCGTGGGAATGACCGGATGTAAGAAATCCCACTGGCTGAAATCAACTTTCTTAGGGTCAACCCAATTTTTCTTTAAAGAGATCCTCCACATAGGCGAATTCGGAGCAGGCGTGACGTAACCGACCCAAAGGATATCCGGGTCGACCTGGTCAGTGAACTCGAAACGCTGCTTTATAATAGCTTCCGTATCATAATCAAAACCCATCATGATATCCGCGACAATGGCAATATCGTTCTTGCGCAGGATCTCGATGGTCTTTTTGATCTGATCAAGGGTGATCCCCTTGGCGATTTTCTTAAGCTCTGACTGCGTGGTTACCTCAATACCGAAAACTCCCATAAACAAGCCTGTTTCTTTCATAAGCGGCAAGATCGACTCACAATTTACCCAATCGATAGCCCTGCCAAGAGAAACCCATTTGATATCAATCTTCTTTTGCTTCTTGAGATTGCAGAATTTCTCCACACGCTTAGGGTCAACATTAAAATTATCATCCTGGATCACCACTACCTTAACGCCGTATTTATTCTGCAACAATTCCATTTCTTCAATGACCCGCTCAGGACTTTTGGCGCGCCATTTCAGGAAGTCAGACGGAGAACGCGGATCGAACTGGTCCCATTCGTAGCAAAAGGTGCACGCTGAAGGGCATCCCCGGGAAGTCACCATATCCACGAACGGTTTCCAATACGTATGCCCCACATACTTGGCCATCGGGAACAGATCGTATGCCGGCAAAGGTAATTTATCCAGATCCTCCATAAGCGGCTTATGCGGCCCCATCACGATCTTGCCATCGATCCGTGAAGTCACACCTCCCACATCTTTCAAATCTTTCTTTTTATCGATAGCCTCAATTAAATCCCCGAAGGATTCTTCTTCACCCATGACCACAAAATCAACTGCCGGATTTTCTTCCAGCGTAGGCACCGGCATGGCTGAATACCACAATCCTCCCAAGATGATCTTTGTCTGAGGCAATGCCTTTTTGATCCCAATAGCTGCCTCTTTAAAATGACGCAGGACTCCATAGCCTCCGTAGCCATGCAGCTGTTCACCCATCACCACAATATCGGGCTTCTTGGACTTAACCTGCTCGATCAGCTGGTCCATAGGGATCTGATCTGCCTTTCCGTCGATAACCGAGACATCCTCATATCCTCTTTCCCGCACATACGCTGCCCAGTGCGCGTACAATTGATTTGGCGAACGGTGTATCCCATGGGTTGCCCAGGCGCCTACTTTTGGCATGACAAATAATATCTTCATAAAACCCCCTTTGGAAGTAATAATTAAAAACTTGTTCCGGACACAAGACACAAGCCGCAGGACACCCCTCGACAAGCTCGGGGCAGGCAAATAGTCCATGGTCGATAGTCTATAGTCGGTCATCCGGTAAACAGGAAATCCGAGACTAGGTGCCCCGGGAATCAGGAATCCGGGATACTAGAAACTGGTGTCATGCCTGCCTGCCGGTAGGCAGGTGTCTTGAGACTTGTGACCTGAGACCTAGAACACTTATCTCTCACTAACCTTACGGTTTCTCTACGACCAACGCCGAATTGATCCCGCCCCTGCCGCGGGAGATGATCAAGGCTTTCTTGATCTTATGCGGAAGCGCCTTGCCGGTGACAAAATTCAACCCGCTGTAAAAAGGCTCATCCAAATTGATGGTCGGAGGGACTAACTCATGCTCCATGCTCAAAAGCGTGATGATCAGGTCAACCGCCCCCGATGCGCCCAGGAGATTCCCGAACATCGATTTCGGGCAACTTAAAGGGATATCCTTGGCCTTCTTGCCAAAAACTCCCTTTATTGCCGCTACTTCGGTATTATCCCATTCATCGACCGCAAGGCCGTCTAAACTGATATAATCTATTTCTTCAGGCATTGCGCCTGCGTCAGCAAGCGCGATCGTAATAGCCCGGGCTAATTGTTTCCCGTCAGAATCAGGATGGATCCTGTCCTTACCGTCACAGGTCGTGCCAAAACCACAGATATATCCGGCGATCGCCGCATTACGGGCTTGAGCATGGCCTAAGTCTTCCATGACCACGATACCTGCTCCTTCACCGATCACAAAGCCGGAGCGTTTCTTATCAAACGGCCGATAGGCGCTTTCCGGCCTTTCATTGCTCTTTGAAAGCGAACCATACGTATTACAACATAATAAAGCGTAGGGCGTGACCGGCGCCTCCATCCCTCCTGCCAGGATAAGATTAAGTTTATTCTTCGCTAAAGTGGTACGGGCGTAGCCGAGCGCCATCAAAGAACTGGCCCGGTCTGATACGACTGTTTTACTAAAGCCTTTGATCCCGTAATAGATCGACACCTGGCCTTGAGGCGCTGCCGGGAACCACGCGGAAGCCATATAAGGAGAAACACCTTCCCTGCCTTCGATATAAAGGTCGCGCAATTCCGTTTCCGCGTACAACCAGCCGCCTAATGCATTCCCCAGGAATATCCCTACAAGATTCGGGTCCTCATTTTTAATATCAATACCCGCATCCTGCAGGGCCATTTCAGAAGCGATCAAAGCCATATGAGAAAAAACATCGATCTTTTTTAAAAGCCGTTCAGAGACATGCGAATATTTCTCCAGGTCATCGATCTGCCCGGCAACACGCGACGGATATAACGAGGCGTCAAAACGCGTGATCGCCTTGACAAAAGGCCTGCCTGATTTTATATTCGCCCAGAACTGGCGTTTTCCGATACCGGAAGGAGCAACAATACCTGATCCGGTAATAGCTATTCTTTTCATTCCAACCGCCTCATGACTAATGATGAATGTATCCCCGAGAAACCGCTGCTGGTTTTAATGATCGTTTTGACTTTTTTCTGGCGCGCG
>CAZPNW010000006.1:0-5488 GCA_964588175.1 uncultured Planctomycetales bacterium | reverse complement strand
GGCCCATTAAAACAATCGTTAAGTCTTTAGAAAAAGTAACAAATAATATCCAAGAGATAATCGTTACCGGAACAAATAAAAAACTGAACAGGTCATTAAAGCGAAAAATAAAAAAATACAAGAAAAAGATCGTTCTTTTCGGATATACCGACGCTATTAACGAACTTATGACAATTGCGGATATCATTATCACGAAACCCGGCGGGATCACCACCGCAGAAGCATTGGCTAAAAGGCTGCCCTTAATCATCGTAAAACCCATTCCAGGGCAAGAGATCAACAATACCCTTTATTTAACCCAAAAACACGCAGCTATTAAAATAGACAAGCCTAATAAAATTAATTTTACTATTGATGAATTATGTGGAGACCGGCAGGTCCTTGAAGCATTACGAGAATCCGCAAAGAAGATCAGCAAACCCAATTCCAGCATTGATATTAGCAAATTGGTACTAAGCCTTAAATAACAAGCATTCAATCCATACGTATCTTATATGTTAAACTATTTACTTTATCGTTTAGGGCAGTTTTTAGTATTGTCGCTGCCTTTGAAGCTCAGTTACCGCCTGGCAATATTCATCTCTGATGTGCATTTTCTTTTTGCTAATATTGACCGTAAAACGGTAAAAGAAAACCTGAAAGCGATCTTTCCGGAAAAAACAGACCGGGAACGCAAGAAAATACGGTTAGAGATGTTCAGGAATTTCGCGAAGTATCTGGTCGATTTCTTCAGGTTTTCAATCTTAAACAAAGAATATATCAAGAACAATATCACTATTGAGAACCAGGTCTACCTGGATGAAATCTTAAAAAAAGGCAAAGGCGGCATCATCCTGACCGCGCATATCGGAAATTGGGAATTAGGAGGGGTCGTTGTCGCACAGCTCGGATATCCTTTTTGGGCGGTCGCACTCCCGCATAAAAATAAAAAAGTAAATGACTTCTTTAATTTCCAAAGAGGGATAAAGAACGTAAAGATAATACCCTTTGGAAAAGCGGTCAGGCAGAGCCTGGTAGTCTTAAAAGAAAATAAACTTCTGGCACTGGTAGGAGACAGGGATTTTACCAAAGAGAAAGGGATCGCGGTAGATTTTCTTAACAAATGCACGACCTTACCGAAGGGCCCCGCAGCGTTCGCGCTTAAAACAGGAGCCCCGATCATTCCCGGTTTTATGCTGCGAAACCCGGATGACAGCTTTACCCTCAGGTTTGAAAAACCGATTGAAATACCTGAGCATACTTTAAAAAGCCAGCGCCAAAACACCGGTTTTGATTTAGATGAAGAAAAACTCAAAGAGATAACAATTCTTTATAAGGCCATTATTGAAGCATATATCAAGAAATACCCGGAACAGTGGTATATGTTCAGAAAATACTGGATAGACCCGTTAATATGAAAACATGCGTTGTCATGCCTGCCTATAACGAATCACGCGCCATAGGAGGCCTCATCAAGGACCTCCGGGAGCAAAATCTTGATATCATAGTGGTCGACGATGGCTCCTCAGACAATACTGCTTCCCTTGCAAAACTTTCCGGGGCAGTTGTCCTGGAAAACCCTCACAATATCGGTAAAGGCGCGTCATTAAACAAAGGCTTTGATTACGCGCTCTTACAGGGATTTGACGCTGTTGTGACCATGGATGGTGACGGCCAACACCTTCCGGAAGAAGTAACTCACTTTATTGCTGTTGCCGAACAATCGAACGCCGGAATATTGATCGGGAATCGCATGAATCAGGTAAAAAACATGCCTTTCATACGCATCCAAACTAATAAATTCATGTCCTGGATCATATCTCAATTATGCAAACAAAAGATACCTGATACGCAATGCGGCTTTCGGCTCATACGCAGTGAAGTACTGAAAAAGATCAGCCTCAAAACGTACAAATATGAAGCTGAATCTGAGATCCTCATTCAAGCAGCGCGACTTGGATTTGCCATTGAATCGGTTCCGGTCAAAACAGTCTACCGGGGAGAAATAAGCAGTATCCACCCTGTCTGGGACACGCTCCGTTTCATCAGGTTCATTCTCAGAGAACTATGGATTACACATCATTAAGAAAACGCATGGTTGAAGAGCAGCTCATTGCACGGGGGATCAATGACAGGAGGGTCATTGACGCCTTCAGGAAAGTCGAGCGGCACCGGTTCGTCAATGATGATAAAAGGACAAGCGCATACGCTGATTTTCCCGTTCCTATCGGAGAAGGCCAAACCATTTCACAACCTTATATAGTCGCGGTCATGACGCAATCACTGGACTTAAGCGGAACCGAAAAAGTGCTTGAAATCGGCACAGGCTCAGGATATCAAACGGCAATACTCGCAGAATTAGCGAAAGAGGTCTTTACCATCGAGCGGCTCGAGAAACTCTCGTTACATGCGGCTTCAACCCTCGCTCAAATAGGGTATAAGAATATCCGTTTCTCAGTTGGAGATGGGACATTAGGCTGGAAAGAAGAAGCGCCCTTTGACCGGATCATCATTACCGCAGCCAGCCCTCAGGTACCGCTTCCTTTAACCGAACAGCTTAACAACACCGGCAAACTTGTTTTACCCTTAGGGCATCAGGGCAGCCAGATATTAACACTGGTCAAAAAGATAGAAAATAAATTCGAATCATCCTATATATGCAGCTGTGTTTTTGTCCCCTTAATAGGTAAATTCGGGAACTCCCCTGATGAGACACACTACAACTAAGCAACTCGGCACTATCACACACATCTGCATGAACAAATTAAATACGCGCGGCAGTTTGAAAGGAAAGGTATGTTAAACGCATTACTGCACGGGTTGCAGGGCTTACCGAAAGAATGGCTTGTATTTATTGTCGCAGCATTGCCTATTTCAGAATTAAGAGGGGCGATCCCTCTCGGGCTGTCTTTAGGCATGCCTTTCTTTAAAGCCTTCTGGCTGTCAGTCCTGGGGAATGCCAGCTTTGTCGCGCCCGCGCTCTTTTTATGCGAGCCTCTTTCTCGAAATTTAAGAAAATTCAAATGGTTCGCCCGTTTCTTCGCCTGGATCGAGAAACGCACCATGAAAAACGCGGATTCCATACAAAAATATGAAGCGATCGGACTGGCTATCTTTGTAGGAATACCTTTACCGATGACCGGGGCTTGGAGCGGAGTGATCGCCGCTTCTCTTTTTAAAATACGATTCCGCTACGCCTTTATCTCGATCATAGCAGGAATAATGGGGGCTGGAATAATCGTCAGTATGTTCTGCGCCCTGGGGATCATGAGCTGGAAGGCGGTAACACAATGATCCACGTTTATACCGGAAATGGAAAAGGAAAGACCACCGCGGCCTTAGGTTTAGCGCTGCGCGCCGCAGGCGCCGGGCTCAAAGTATATATCTGCCAATTCTTAAAGAACCGGCCGACCAGCGAGCTGGTTGCATTAAAAAAGCTCAAAGAAATCACGGTCTGCCAATATGGCAGCCAATGTTTTATTCGGAATTCGCCGACAAAGAAAGATTTTGAACGTGCACAAGCCGGTTTCCGATCAGTGAACAAAGCAATAGCCTCAGGCGCCTATAACATAGTTATTCTCGACGAGATCAATTGCGCGATCAACCTGAAACTTATTGAAATCGGCGAAATCATCTCATTGCTTAAAAGTACGCCTTCCTGCGTAGAACTGATCCTGACCGGCAGGAATGCCCCCAAACAGGTCCGGGACTGCGCTGACCTGGTCAGTGAGATCAAAGAGATCAAACATTACTTTAAAAAAGGGGTACAAGCCCGCAAAGGAATAGAATATTAAAAACGATGGACTCTTTTAACCTTACCAGCGAATACCTGGAACTTTTTAAAATACTGAAAATCACCGGACTCTGTGAAAGCGGAGGCACCGCTAAATATTGTATCGCTTCAGGGCTTGTTAAGGTCGATGGAAAGGCTGAAACTCGTAAAGCAGCGAAGATCCGTCCGGGGCAACGCATTGAATATAACGGACACGTAATACTTATTACGCGTGCACCCCAGCAAGATTCGGCTTAAGCCATATGCTCCCGGCTAAAATTATTTATCTGATTATCGTAGGGCCCGTCGGAACGCTCGCCGGGGAAGAGCGAGGCTAAAAGAAAATTTTCTTGACAGCCGCGCATAATTCAGATAGGCTATACACAGGTAAGGGAAGCTTGTGAAATTCAAGCACAGTCCCGCTGCTGTAAGGAAGTACGAAATTCCGCACGCAAGCCACTGGAGGAATTCTCCGGGAAGGCACGGAAAAGTAGGATAATCTCCGAGTCAGAACACCTCACCTGATATATTTGTTATACCTCGAGGATAAGGCTTTAAAACAGGGTGCAACCCCGAGCACAGTTTAGGAGTAACTAACTGGCCGGGGTTTTATTTTTAGCATGCGTATAAGTTTATACGCATGCTAAAAATAATTCCGCGCTTACGCTGAAAATACATAAAAATTCACCCGCTTCTCATAAAGAATTTTTATGTATTTTCAAGTGCTTAAGCGCGGAATATATACATACTCACATGAAAAAGATCATTTTTATTATTTGCCTATTTCTGGCAAACTGCAGCCCGCTGTTTGCCGCGTCAGGATCCCGTTACATTTCACTGGCTCCATCAACCACAGAGATCCTTTTTGCTCTGGGCCTTGATGATGAAATTGTAGGTGTGAGCTCCTTTTGTAATTATCCACCAAGGGCAAAAAACAAAGAAAGCATAGGAAGTTTTAGTTCTCCCAATATTGAAAAGATCCTTTCGCTTAAACCGGATCATATATTTTGTACCGGCCTCGAGCAAAAGACGGCAATTGAAAGTTTAAAACGGTACGGGCTTCCGGTATATGTGGCTGACCCGAAAAACATACAAGAACTGCTGACATCTATCCAGGAAATAGGCCATCTGACAAAGAAAGACACTCAAGCTCAAGCTTTGATCGCCGCCATGAACAATGAAATCAACCTTATTACGCGTCAAACTCAGAGCATCCCTCAAGCACAACGCCTCAAAGTATTCATCGAGATCTGGTTTGATCCTCTGACTACCGCGGGAAACGCTTCATTTATTGACGAACTCATTACTTTAGCAGGAGGGATCAACATTGCAAAAGACACTCTCCGTCCTTATAGTATCTATAGCGCAGAAGAAGTTATAAAGCGTAACCCAGATTGCATATTTCTGGCCTATATGACTGAAAACAAACCGGTGGAACTGGTCAAAAAACGTTTTGGATGGCACCAGATCAATGCTGTCAGAAATAACCGGATCTATAACGACATTGAACCGGAAATAGTACTACGCCCGGGGCCGCGTATCACCCAGGGACTCAGGATGTTGTTCGAAAAATTATATAAGAATAATAATTAAGAGTCGCAGGTCACAGGTCGCATGACACAAGACACCCCTCGACAAGCTCGGGGTAAACAGGTCACAAGACCCAGGTCACAGGTCGCAACGAGTCGATGGTAGGCGGTTAACTTTACGGTTTTTGCTTTAAGCGCACATTTGAAA
>CAZPNW010000005.1:0-12137 GCA_964588175.1 uncultured Planctomycetales bacterium | reverse complement strand
GCTGCAAGATGAGGGTATCCTGCCGAAAGATGCGGATGTGGAGACTTGGGATGCGCTTAATGCCTTGGCGCATGCGGATCCCACACTTACCACTGCTATGGGACGGTTTTTAGATGATATGAGGCTAGGCGCCATAGCAATTGTTGCAGGCAGGAAAAAAGCATACGCAGTGATCAAGGCCAGGCTTGAGAGTGTACCGGAAGAGGGATTTTTGACGGCATTCTTCGCTGAAGCACAAAAGCTCCAAGAAGAAGGGGTGCTGCCGAATAATGGTGATGTGGATAGTTGGGACGCGCTCAACGCATTAGCATATGAAGACCCCACGCTTACCGCTTCCATGGGGCGGTTTTTGGATGATAAAAGGCACAGCGCAAAAAGAATGGCAGAAGAAGCAAAAGCTAAAAAGTCCTCTTCGGCAATAACAGAGGAGTCTTTGAAAGCGGGTATTACTGTCCCGCTGGCAACTGAAGCTGCTTCTTCGGCGATTACAGAGGAAACTAAAAAAGTCCCGGAGGCTCCCGGCGGTATTGATTTCCGAGTTATCGATATCAAATACCAACCGATGGGGCTTTTTAAAGGCCTCAATTATACGCTTCCTCTATTAAGCCAGGCAGAGCTCGATAAGATCAATATCGATGAAGAGATAAAACAGGTGCAGGTAATGATCGAAAACGGCGTTATTCCTTCCGGCAAGAGGATCAAAGAATTAGTGGCAGCATCTTCTCAGAAGGGTGAGTTGAATAAAAGGATGGATGACCTTTTGGTATGCCTGGCAGATATTTGCCGCTTGGAAGAAGAGAATGTCGCTGAAAGCGCTCCTGAAATGCGGGAGGCGCTGGTTATATTAGATGCAGGAAGGATCGAAGGAAAAGGCAATAAATCATTCGCAGCTCTTGATATTGTAGGATAGAAAAGCTAGTGATTTCACGTAAAAAAAAGAACCCCTGCTCATTTTATTGAGCCGGGGTTCTTTTTTTTAAGAGACGCGTTTGTGTCGTTCGCACCGTCTGCTCAGCTCAACTTGTACCGTCTGCAAATCCAATCTCGCACCTGTCCCCTATACAAGACTTTCTATTATTTTTAAAGATTTTTCGTTAGATTTGGCGTTTTGAAACGTCTATTATATATGAAGGGGGGGTAATTATGCCTAATATCAAAAGACTGCTGTTAGATAGCTGCTGTTACCACTTAATAACCAGAGGTAACCAGAAACAAATGGTTTTTAGGTGTGATGAGGATAATTTGGAATATTTAAAGCTTTTAAAACACTTTAAACGAAAATATAACTTTCGTTTATACGCCTATTGCCTTATGCCAAACCATATCCATCTTGTCGGAGAAATAAACGATGCCCCTTTAATATCCAACTTCATGCATGATTTAAACAGGACATACACGCTCTATTTCAACAGTAAATATAACCTGGTCGGACATCTCTGGCAGGGCAGATTTAAAAGTAAGGTCATTTGTAAAGATAGATATCTTATTGACTGTCTCAGATATATTGAATACAATCCCATGAGAGCAAACCTGGTAAAAAGCGCTTCAGAATACAAATGGAGTAGTTACCCGGGAAGGGTCTTAGATGAACGCAATGGAATAATTGATGAATTACCCCCATTCTAAACCGCTATAGGGGACAGGTGCAAGATTGGAAAAAGGCCAGGTGCCCGATTGACTTTGCACCTGGTGCTATTTTAAGGGGGAGGTTTCTAAGAGACGCGTTTGTCTTTTACGTAATTACTGCGCCCTAAGTTCTTGGCGTAGGATTTGAGTTCCGCGCCGATCTCCCCTATCTGCGCCACATGCTCGATAGTGCGGAATTCGTTGGTGACCACTCCGATAGAGATCGACAGAAGCGTTACGTTCTGCGCTTTGCCCTGGCGGTCTTTAGCGACAATATAGCCGCGGTTGCGGTCGGCCTCGTTATAAAAAGAAGGTACCGTTTTATCGAAATCGTCGATGATCTTCTTGCAAATAGCGTCGGAAGTCGGTACCGAGGTGACGACGATGAAATCGTCCCCTCCGATGTGGCCGATAAAATCATCAGGGTTGCCCACGGTTTGCACCGCTCGTATCAGGATGCGCGCGGTCTCTCTGATGACTTCGTCCCCGTGTTCAAAGCCGTAGATGTCGTTATATGCCTTGAACTTGTCCAGGTCGATATAACAGACCGCGAAAAGCGCTTTACTTGCCAGCTTCAGCGAAAACTCGTTTAAAATAGAGACGTTTCCCGGCAGGCGGGTGAGGGGGTTTGCTTCCAGGTCGATTGATGTCCGCCTTAAGATCATGCGGATGTGCGCCATCAATTCTTTTGGCTCGAACGGCTTGACGATATAGTCATCGGCGCCGGCGTCTATACCGCCTAATTTATCGGTAATATCACCTTTTCCCGTGACCATAATGATAGGCAGATGCCGCAGGAGCAGGTCTTTCTTGATCAAGCGGCAGACTTCCCTGCCGTCAAGGATCGGCATCTGGTAATCCAGTAAAACCAGGTCGGGAGATTTGGTGTGGATGGCTTTTAAGGCTTCTTCACCGTTGCCGGCCTCGCTGACATCGTAATTCTCCTCTGAGAGCGTAAGCTTCAGGACATCCCTGATGTCAGGGTCATCATCGACAATAAGTATTTTTATCGGCATAGAGTTAATGGAATACGTGGTTTTTGGTTGTTATGCTGGCTGCGGCAACGTAAAAGAAAAAGTTGACCCTTCGCCCAGCTTGCTGTTGACCCAGATCCTGCCTTTGTGCGCCTCGATGATATGCTTTACCAGCGCCAGCCCCAGGCCGGTCCCTTTGACCTGCTGGTTGATCAAGTTATCGACGCGGTAAAATTCTTCGAATATCGCTTTTTGCGCTTCTAAAGGGATCCCTGTCCCGGTATCGGTAATATCGATCTGTATATAGTTGTCTTCTATTTTACTGCATGCCACGGTGATCGAGCCTTGTTGGGGCGTGAACTTGATGGCGTTGTTGATAATATTGATGAATACCCGTTGGAGTTGGTTGCGGTCCGCCAGCACCATAATGGTATCATCGGATATTTTGTTAATGAGTTGGATCTGTTTTTCTTTTGACTGGACCCCCAGAAGGTCCATGACTTCATCGGCGGTTTTCTTTAAAAGCTGTTCTCCGAGTTTCATGGTGACCTTGCCGGACTCGATGCGCGATATATCCAGGAGGTCGTTAACGAGTTGGACTAATTCGTCGCTGTGCCGGTTTATCTTTTCCATGCGCAGGTTGACTTCCGGCGGCAGGGCCCCGAGCTTACCCGCCAGTAAAATGGAGGCGTATCCTTTGATCGAGGTTAAGGGGGTCCTGAGCTCATGCGAGACGCTGGAGACAAAATCGGTTTTGCGCTGGCTGATGTTCTTGACTTCTTCTAACGCCTGGCTTAATTCGCGGGTGCGTTCTTCGACCCGTTTCTCGAGTTCCTGGTGGGCATGCCAGGTTTTTTCGAAGAGGCGCGCGTTTTCCAAAGATTGGCCGATCTGATTCGCCAGGATCGAGATCGATTCTTCGTCCCCTTCATTGATCAGGGAGTCTTTATTGCTGATCCCGACAAAAAGGAAGCCTTTGGCTCCGTCTTTCGGTAAGAGGGGGGCAATGACAAATAAATTCGCCTTGAAAGCTATGGTGAGCAGTTCCTGGAACGCCCCTATCTCCGATGATGACAGGCAGGAAAGGAGCTTTTCGTTTTTAATGACCCCTGCGAATTCTCCCGTGTGGGATGCCACAAAAGATTCCGCGGAATTGATCTCCTGTTCCTGGTAGCCGAGTGATAATTGCCGGGTGAACTCCTTTTTTTCTTCGTCCCAAAGGAAGGCAAGCGCTTTTTCAAAGCCGAGGTCATCCAGGTAGGAGGCGCCGATCCTTTCAAAGATCTGGCTTTCTTCCAGCGTGGTGCTCATCTCCCGGGATAATTGCTGCAACGCGTAAAGCCCGGTTATTTTTTTGTCAAGCTCTTCCTGCGTCCTGTTCAATTCCAGGTCGGTACGCACAACCAGCTTTGACTGTTCGTCCATTTCTTCCAATGACTTTGTTAATTTATCAACTTCTACCTGTAATTGAGCGGCCCTGTCGATCTTTAAAACAAGCAGGATGCTGATCGAAACAATGACCAGGATACTGATAAATCCGCCGACATTCAATAAGGTTTCTGGATTATACATATTAACCGCCGATATTTAAGATGGTAATGCTTTGATTATGCAAATATACCTTACCTAAATAATTTTCCGCTGTCAAGGGGGCGACTTCGCCGTGGGTGTAGAGGCCTAAAATAGGCGTGTTCTGCCCAAAACCCTTTTTTATGATCTCCAGCTCTTTTTCCGCTTCGCGCTTGAGCAATAAATACCGCGACAAGGAACTAAAAGCAATAATGAAATTCTTCGCGTTTTCTTTATGGTGTTCTGCCATAGGATTATAGATGCTTTTTTTGGAATCGTCAATGGCCTGCTGGGTAGCTTCCAGGCAGGTCTCTTTGGTGCTGATCATGATGCGCACCATGCTTCCTTGCGGCACGTCGCCCTGAAAACGTAAAGAGCCGTCGTTATCCACGGAGAGCACGTTGCGTAATAAGTATTCTTTTTCTCCGGGAAGGTATATCCCTATGGGATAAAAAATAGAAATGTGCTTTAATTCCCGTTTCAATTTCTGCAAATTATACCCCAGGTACGATTCGTAGAGCTGCGCGGCCGGAATATCGTCGATAGTAACGACAATGTTGCCCTGGGCTAAGGTCACAGTATGCGGTTTTCCTAATGGTTTCCAGCCGTGTTTTATTCCCATCCCGAAATTCAATTTCCCTCCCCAGAGCATGCCGACGCAGCCGTCGGAAAATATCTCCTGGTTGTAATAGAGGTTTGTTTTTATTTGAGTTAAATTATCGGAGGCCGAACCGCCGATAAAGGGGAAGCTTTTGCCCAATTTGTCCTGGATCCCTGAAATGAGGTTCGCGCTTTCTTCGATAAGGGCGTCTGAAAAGATAACGCTGAAAGCCCGGCGCATGTTCCCGAAACCCGCAAGCAGGTGGTCTCCCAGTTCCTGCCCTGCCGAGAAGCCCGATTTGTTTTTAATGTTTTTGACGGCGGCTGTATGAAAATACATCCCTTCGGGCAGGCTGATCAGCATTATCGCCAGGCCGTGTTTTAAAATGCCCTGGTTCGTCATGATGGCTTCTCCGCTGGAACCGATGAGGGGTACTCCCGGCAAGAGGGCGGAAATAGTTTTTAAAAGGGTAAAACAAGAGAGGTCTATCGAGCTGAAACATATCGCCAGGTCGATCTTTTTCTTGTTTAAATATGATACTGCTTTCGAGGTTGCTTCTTTTGCGGCTTGCGTGGGGTTTTTTTCCAGACTTATGCCTAAGCCTATATTCATATTCGTTATTATCGTTATTGTCGTTAATACCGTTATTATCGTTGGATGATGTAAGCCCAGGCCGATGGCTAATTATAAAACAGTATATACTACCATAACTGGAGGGTCAATAAATTTATTGACCAAATGCCGTCTTTATACTAGAATTATCTCCATTGCGGCCCCATCGTCTAGCCTGGCCTAGGACGAATGGTTCTCAGCCATTAAACACCGGTTCAAATCCGGTTGGGGCTAAAAATTTTCACCACAAGCTTTTATTTGGGAAAATTTTTACCCCGCGAGTGCGCTGAAAATTCCGCATAACATGCGCTTACCAATTAACCAATTGAGGTAGCGCATGTTAAAGGAATTTTCAAGCGGATACGAGCGGGGTTTGGAATTTTCTACACAGCTATCGGTATGCGAGAAGCGCTCCGCGCAGGCTTAATTTGATCCCGAGCTGCCCTAATTTTACTACCGGGAGCGAGGAATCTAATCTTTGATTCTTATGCTAATGCTTTTCCATCCGTTCAGCGCGATTCAATGAAAAAACTTTTCGCGGCCATTTTAAGCTTCTTAATCCCTGCCGCCACGGGTTTATGGATGCTCTTGGTAAGCTGGCGAAAATGGCCCGATATAATTACCGATTTCGGAAGAGAGCTCTATGTGCCCTGGCAGATCACCACCGGCCAGGTGCTTTATCGGGATATGTCGAGCCTCTTCGGTCCTTTGCCGCCGTACCTTCATGCGCTCCTTTTTAAAATCTTCGGCGTCTCATTATCCGTTGTCGCTTATTTTAATATCTTTCTTACCGTAGTATTAAGCGCTGCCATTTTTTATTTCTTCGAAGTAACCATTAGCCGCCTTGCCGCAGTTGTCGCCTCCACCGCCTTTCTGGGGCTTTTTGCTTTTGCCGAGTATACCATTATCGGCAACTATAATTATGTCTGTCCGTATACTTACACGCTGACCCACGGTATCATTATTTCATTTCTAACTTTTCTCTTATTTCTCAGTTACGTAAAGAAAGGCGCACAATCAAAATTGTTTTTTATCGGCGCGGGGATAGGCTTGGTATTTCTGTGTAAGCCTGAGGTTTTTTTCGCTCTTGCAACGGCGATCGGTTCAGGGCTGTTCTTGGAGGCATATCTTCATAGAAGCCCGGCGCGTTCTTATCTGCGGATATGCGTTTCCTGTAGCGCGGGTTTTTTGTCCGTAGTGGCAATACCCGTCATTTATTTCACCCTGCAGTCATCTTTTAGGGAAAGCATCCATTACCTCCTCCTGCCGTATGAATTTGTCCGGCAGTCGGTGTTTGCTCCGCATTTCTTTTATAAGGATATCATGGGGACCAATAAGCTTCTTGTGAACGCGCAACGCATGTTTTTGACGGCAATGAGTTATTTTCTCTTATGGGCAATGATCTGGGTGTCTTTCGGGGATGCGCGTTCACGCTTTAAAAGAATAGTGCATGCGGTGCTGCTGGGGTGCGGCCTGCTGTGTTCTGTCATCGCGGTGCATTTAGTTACTTTTGGCCTGTTTAGAGGGATGCCCTGCGTTATGATCGTTCTTGCTGTTTGTTTCTTGCTTGCTTTGCTGCGGCATAGGTTTGACCAAAGCGCGCGTATAAAATATTTGCCGCTGTTGGCGATGGCGATTTTTTCCCTGATACTGATGTTTAAGATATTTTTCGCCGCGCGGATCCATCAGCTTGGGTTTGCCTTGGCTATGCCGGCGGTACTTTTGGCTTTCGCAACGCTTGTCGGTATGGCGCCGGGTTTCGCAATTAAGAGAAAACACGATCTTATTGCCGCCCGTATCATGTTCTGCTGGTGTATCGGTATAGT
The DNA here is from genome assembly GCA_964588175.1 of uncultured Planctomycetales bacterium. Lineage (GTDB taxonomy): Bacteria > Omnitrophota > Gorgyraeia > Gygaellales > Profunditerraquicolaceae > JBAZTA01. Next base: position 4,929 of record CAZPNW010000005.1, on the reverse strand, counting down.
CATGCTGGGGTGCATGGGTTTGAGCGGGTTGGTCTTCCAGGAAAAAAAAATAGCGGTCGGCTCGCGGGGCGACACGATAATCGATTATCCGGAAAGCGGCAGATACGTTTCCTTAGCGCTTGAAGAGATCGCGCGCCTGACCACGTCTGATGAGAGCTTGGTAGTTTTTCCTGAGGGAGTGATGATAAATTATTTAAGCCGCAGGAAAAATCCAACGCCGTTCTATACCTTTTTGCCCGTTGAAATGGGCCTTTTCCGGGAAGAAAAGATACTCGCGTCCTTTCAAGAAACCCCCCCGGATTATGTCGTGTTCGTCGATTATCAGATACAAACGTATGGGTACGCTCGTTTCTGCGAAAAATACGGAGGGAAGTCTTTAGCGTGGTTTAATAAAAATTACACTACTTGTTTTACCGCGGGGCCAAGGCCTTTTACCGATTCTGGTTTTGGTGTCGTTATCGCCCGCCGCAATTCAGGTAATTAGCGCGTGAGCGCAGGGTATGGAGATCCTGCTGGCTCTCGGCGGGCATCTGAAAAAGAGAAATTGACAAACCCCGGGCAGCTGGTAAAATATCACTCGGAAATACCCTTGTTGGGCGTTTTTTGTTTTTGTTCTGAGAGATGCCTGGTATGCTTTGAGTTATTCCCTTGCCTATTTTAAGAAGAGGGTTTTTTAAGAGGACAATGAAATCCCAAAAAGGAATAATTGTTTTTGGCATTATTGAAATCTGTATCGGCATGTTCATGTTCTGTGATACTTTTATATACATGCTTGCCGGTAAACCCTCCCGCCCCCCTGAAGTCGTTGTTTTTATTTTGACCACATCTTTTATCTCCGCCTGCCTTGGTATCGGAGTATTGCGATACCATATCCATAGTTATCATATGCTTTTGTTTTTTTCCTCCGTCATTATATTGAGCAAGGCCCTTATTTTCGGGAATATTATCAGTTTAAACAACGCCTTAGAAGCGCAGCTGCCGTTCACCCTGAGAAATTTTATCTCTATCATCTATCATGGTATTTTGATCGTCTATTTTATTGACCCGGCGGTCAAAAAACGGTTTAAGGAAATAGCATGATACGCATCCTTCCCGGAAAAAAATTTTACGTCAGGCTGGAATCCGTCCTTGAAAAAGCGGTGATCATCGGCCTGTTTTGTTTGGCCTTCCTTTTAGTCCACAAAGCGCTCTTTGACCTGGATATCTGGCTGCATTTGAAAGCAGGCGAATATATCGTGCAGCAAAGAGGTGTCCCGCATAACGATATCTTTTCGTTCTCTCTGAACGGCAAGCCGTGGCTGGACCATGAATGGCTTTTCCAGGTCGTCGTATATTTTGTCTATACGCACTGGCAGGCCGACGGTTTGATCATTATGCAATCGCTCTTGATCCTCCTCTCTTTTTGGGTGTTATTCTTGATCGGGCGCCGCTCGGCGAGATCGTACCTGGAAAACGTTTTTATACTTTTTATGGTGGTGTATTCCTGTTATACCCGTTACAATATCCGGCCCGATATGGTGAGCCTGCTGTGCTTTGTTATTTTCTATTATTTCCTGATGTTCTTGAGGGATAAAAAAATAATTTGGCTGCTGGTGCCGCTGCAGGTGGTTTGGGTGAATTGCCACGGGTATTTTTTCCTGGGGCCGCTCCTGATCTTTTTCTTTATCTTTGCCGAATTCGCGCGGCGAAAAAGCCCCTGGCTTCCTTTTCACTGGAGGGAAGAAGGGGCGCTTTCCGATAAAACATATAACCGGTTAAAAAAGTTGTTTTGGCTGGCGGTGGTTTTTTGTTTGGCAAACCCCTACGGTATTCGCGGGGCATTATATCCCTTCTTTGTGATCAAAGAGCTTTTACTGGGCAGGGTGGGTATTTTTTTAAAGCATATCCACGAGTTGTATCCGACCTGGGCGCGGGGCACCTTATTGGCCTATTTTGTTTACTTTAAGGTGTTGGCCGTGTTTTGCCTTGTTACGGTAGCGGCACATGTGCGCCGGTTAAAAATAGTCGAAGCCGTGCTTGTCGTTTTCTTTTTCTTGTTCGCTCTTTCGATGCGCAATATCCCGTTTTTCGCGGTTATCTGTTATGGCATCATTATAACTTATTTCGGCAGGAGCCTCGCGTTAGTCGCGGCTAAACTGCAGAAGCGCTTTTGTTTCAAACCTCTTGTTTTCGTGATCGCGCGTATCGTGCTTGCCCTTATATTTATTTTTATATTTTTGCAGCGTATCAATGCTGTCCTTAACCAGAACTACTACGATTTCAATAGCTTTGAGTTCAAGAGCGTCCTCTCCGGTGTCGATGTCCGCCAATATCCCGAGAAAGCGGTGAAATTTGTATTGGAAAACAATTTCCCGAAACGGATGTTCAACGGTTTTAATACGGGCGCGTATTTTATCGGCAAGACGTTCCCCCGGCGGAAGGTCTTTATTGACGGCCGCACGGAGCTTTATGGCCCGGAATTCTTTAAGCATTATGTGAGCGTCCTTGATAATGAGAAGGATGCCTTTGATACGGCGGACAAAAAATATAATTTTGAAGCGGCCATCATAGAGATTTTATACGGCAACTTTCCGGCGTTAATAAAACGTTTGTATAAAAGCCCTCAATGGAAGCTGGTATATTTTGACGACCAGGCAGTTGTTTTCCTGAAAGATACCCCTTCTAACCGCTTGTTGCTGGAGAAATTCAGTATCGATCTGCGCGAATATTCTTTCCCGGAAGCTCCTCTGCGCAAGATCGGGGCAAAGCAGCTGTATCCTGTGGTGCAAATGCGGCAGGCAACGTTATTTGACCAATTTGAGGAGGATGCCCTTGTGTCCGCGGCAGCAGGTGAGGCGTTGCGTATTATGCCTAATTGCGCTGAAGCGTATACCTTGCTGGGAAAAGTCCAGATGCGTAAAAAGCATTATAGCCAAGCCTATGAGAATTTTCGTATCGCGGCAGCGTATTTGCCGGCCTCTTCCGCGGCATTCGTCGACCTGGGGGAGAGCTTGTGTGAATTGGATGATATGACGGGAGCGTTGAATGCTTTTGAACGCGCGCTTAAGGGGGCGCCCCGGTATGCTCCGGCGTATCAAGGTTTAGGTTATATGTATTTGAAGCAGGGGGACTTGGAAAAGGCTTTAAAAAATTTGCGCCGCGCGGTAGAGCTGGGGCCCAAAGATGCCAAGAATTACTTTAAACTCGGCGAAGCCTTGTTTGAGAAAGCTAAGAATACCGGAACTGCCGCGCTTTTTCTGGAATCCCGAAAGCAGATTGAGAAAACCCGGGAGCTGCCCGTCGACAGGGAAGAGCTGAAAAAAGACATCTCTGCTTTGTCGGAAAAGATAAAAGCAGCCGGCTTTTAAAGATTTCTCTTGCCTTTTAAGAAAAAATATGGTACAAAATGAAAAAATAGAGAGAGGTTTGATGCGCAAATATATAGGGTTCCTGAAGATATCCAGCATAGTGGTAAAAATACTTGCCTGGATTTTTTTATGCCTTGGGATTTTGACGGGAGTTTTTGTGTTCTATAGGCCGCCGCCGGGATATACGTGGATATCGGGGGCTTTTGCCTTTGGTGTTTATAGTTTTATCGCTTTTTTATTTTATCTGTTTGGGACCCTGTTGAGTGTGGTCGCGAAAATCATTAATAAGATCGAAACGAGTGAATCGTGAGAAGGAGGTCGGTATGCGTTTTTGGAGTATAGTGATAGTGGTGCCTGTCTTAATGTTTTCAGGGATTATCGGCTGTGATAAAATAAATAATATGATGAAGCCTCAGAAAAAAGAAGTTGTGGTGACGCCTGTTGTCGCCCCGGCAGTCAAGGGGACGGTCATTGCTAAAGTAAATAATCTTCCGCTTACCTTGGAAGATTTGAACCAGGAAGTCGACGCGGAAAATAGCATGGTCAATAAAGACCGTCCGGAAGATAAGATAACGACCCGGGACCAAAAGATCAAATATTTAAAGGAACGCTTGGTCCGCCGCGTGCTTCTTTTCCAAGAGGCCAAGAACCGCGGCCTGGAGAGAAAAGAAGAGATCCTGCAGGCATTGGAAAAGACCAAGCAGGATCTTTTGGTGGTAGAGTTGGTGCGCCAGGAAGCAGAGAAGGTTGAGGTGACATCGGCTGAAATAGAAGAATATTACAATACCTATCAATCTCAGTTGAAAGACCCTGAGGAGAGGCGTATCCGTGAGATCGGCGTTCCTACTGAACCGGAAGCCAGAGAAATATTGATCCAGGTATTACAGGGGACTGATTTTGCCACGATAGCGCGTGACAGGTCAAAAGTAGCCAGCGCCAAAGACAGCGGTGACCTGGGGTATCTTAAACCAAACGTTAAATCCGCCTCTTTCAATGCGGTAGCGTTCTCTAATTCGCTTGAAAAAGGCCAGATAAGCAATATTTTTAAGAATTCCGACGGGTACTATTATGTAGTTAAAATAGAAGATATCCGCGGCGGTGCTCAGAAAACGCTGACCGAGATGTGGGACGATATCAAACGGGGGCTTACGTTCTTGAAACAGGAAAAAAAGATCGAAGACCTGATCAGCAAGCTTTCCCGCGACGCTAAGATCGAGATCTATGAAGGAGAGGTAAAATAGGCGGCTTTTTTTATCGGATGGTGTATTGCTAAGAAAAAAGGTTGTGTAGATGCAAAGACAAAAGATCATGATTATAGCAGGTGTCGTGTTATGCGGTTTCACGGCTTTTATGGTCAAAACATTGATCGATCAGCAGAAACAGGAAGTTATTGAGAAGGCCAAACAGCAATTGCAGGAGATCCAGGCAAATTCTTCTACAGTGCTGGTCGCGAAAGTCGATATTCCCCGCGGCGCCCCTATCAGCGCGGAGACCCTGGAGACGGCTATTGTGCCGAACCAGTTTATTCAGCCGCAGGCGATCAACGCCTTAGGCAGGATCGACGGGATGATGAAGATCGCGA
>CAZPNW010000004.1:0-24577 GCA_964588175.1 uncultured Planctomycetales bacterium | reverse complement strand
TTACTTTTGACTTATGCTACATCTGCCGCACAGAATATCCTTTTTGCTGCAGCAATTGAAGGATACCTTTATCACCTGCCAAATGTCCTGCCCCGACAACCACAAAATAAGACCCCGGGTTTTGCAGGTACCCTTCTATTTTTGATACCATACCCCGGTTCCTTTCGAAAAGCAAAGCCTCATACATCCCGGCGCTCTCAGGCTGTTCCCTTAATTTCTCAAACAAAGCGTTCTCAAGAGAAGCAATATCTCCCGTAAGCCAGGCTTGAATATAGGTATTCATTTCCTGCTCCTGGCTGTCGCTATCTTTAAGGGACGAAAGAAGAAAATATTCCTGGTCCTTATCGGGCATCGCGTCCAGCATTTGGACCTGGAACTCGATACTTTCCAACTCTTCTATCTTCTTCCCCGACGAAGCTTTATTAAGGAAATACAGGTCGATCCCTGAAGTCGGGTCATAGCCTAACTGCAAATAGCTCATAACGGTAACTTGCATCGCGACAAACCAGGGCTTAAACTGCCCGAACAAACTTAAATCACCCCCCAAGGGGGCGTAATACTGATTGATCTTCTCATAGGCCTGAGCCGAAAGATGCCGTTCTAAAGAATCGCCTTCCTGATAAATCGCTTTTTCCAACACTGAAGCATGAGTAAGAAAACTTGCCTGATTGATATCCGCCTCAACGACAAGCGTTGCAGAATTATTAAAGGCTTCTTCTATACGGGAATCTAACGGGTATAATTCGTTTTTAAAGATATGTATCGAGCCTAAGATATAAACCACGGATTGCCCCTGCCGGACCTCCCACAAGAAACAACGATCCCCGGAAGGCTCAGAAAACGCAGATGCCCCCAAAAAGAAAAAAACAAAAAAAGATAGCGACAGTATCCGTCGTTTCATACGCAGGCTTGAATATTTAGACCACAATATTGACGATCTTACGCGGGACTACGATAAAATTCTTAATAGCGTGCCCCTCTATCCAGGGCTTCATCTTTTCATCGGCAAGGACGAGCTCTTTTAACGCGTCATCGCCGATATCCACGGGGACTTCAAGCTTTGAACGGACCTTACCATTGACTTGAACGGCAATGGTAACATTCTCTTCGACGAGCATTTGAGGGTCATAGGAGGGCCAGGGGGCTTTAAAGATACTTTCTTTGTTCCCCATGCTCTGCCACAATTCTTCGGCAAAATGCGGGATAAAAGGAGCGGCCAGGATGATCAGCTTGGAAAATATTTCCTTATCCGCTCCTGTCTGATAGATCGTATTGACGAATTCCATTAAACCGGCTATCGCGGTATTGAATTTAAAGCTCTCGATATCTTCACTGACTTTTTTGATCGCTTTATGTAAAGCGCGCGTCAGCGCGGGATCCGCTTTATCTTTAAGGTTCTCTTGTATGCGCCAGATACGGTTCAAGAACTTGAAGGCGCCTTCCAGTCCCCGGTCATCCCACTCTAATTCCGTTTCCGGAGGAGCGGCGAAGAGGATGAACAGACGCAGCGTATCGGCGCCGTATTTCTGGATCATCGAATCAGGGTCCACGGTATTGCCGCGGGACTTCGACATTACCTCCCCGTCTTTTAAGACCATCCCCTGGGTCAGGAGGCGCTTGAACGGCTCATTGAAATCGATCATCCCCAGGTCCTGAAAAAATTTAGTGAAAAAACGTGAGTACAAAAGATGCAGGATCGCATGTTCAATGCCGCCGATATACTGATCGACCGGCATCCAATATTTCGCTTCTTTGGCATCAAAAGGCATTTCAGCGGATTTCGGCGAACAAAAACGCAGGAAATACCAGGAAGAATCGAAAAAAGTAGCCATGGTATCGGTTTCCCGACGGGCAGGAGCAGAACATTCCGGGCACGCGACATTTACAAATTCGCTGACCTTGCTTAACGGGCTGCCCCCCTCGCCGGTAAAAGGAGCGTCTTTCGGCAGTTCAACAGGGAGGTCTTTATACGGCACAGGCACTATCCCGCACTTATTACAATAGATCATCGGGATAGGCGTGCCCCAATAGCGCTGGCGGGAGATCAACCAGTCGCGCAGGCGCCAGTGGATTTTGATCGAACCGGTCTTTTCTTCTTCCATCCACTGCGCTATCTTGAACTTGGCTTCCTGGTTCGGTAAGCCGTTAAACAGGCCGGAATTGACCTGGATACCGTCGGATTCGTAGGCTTCGGACATCTGTTCGAGTGTGAGCGGCCGATCGCCGGCAGGCGAGATGACAACGCGCATCGGCAAGCGATGCTCTTTGGCAAAAAGGAAATCCCGCTGGTCATGCGTCGGCACAGCCATGATAGCGCCCGTCCCGTATTCCATTAACACATAGTCGGCGATCCATATCGGGATAACTTCCTTATTAACAGGATTAATACAGGAGCATCCGGTAAAGATCCCTTGCTTTTTCACGTCTTCTTTGGTACGGACATCCTTGGATTCCTTCGCTATCCTTTCGATAAACGCGAGTACCGTCTTTTCCAGGGGCTTATCCTTGATTATTTCTTTGACCAGAGGATGCTCAGGCGCTAACACAACATAGGTCGCCCCGTAAATAGTATCCACGCGCGTGGTAAAAACAGGAATGACCTTATCGCTGTCTTTAACCGGGAAATAGATCTCAACTCCCTGGCTCTTACCGATCCAGTTGGTCTGCATAGCCCTGACCCGCTCCGGCCAGTCATTGAGCAAGAACAGGTCTTCAAGCAAGCGTTCTTTATACTCGGTGATCTTTAAAAACCACTGCTCCAGGTCCTTCTGCTCCACTTTTGAGTGGCAGCGCCAACATTCTCCGTCGATAACTTCTTCGTTGGCCAGGGTAGTCTCACAAGAAGGGCACCAGTTCACATTTGAGGCTTTTTTGTAGGCAAGGCCGCGTTCGAACATCTTCAGGAAGATCCATTGGTTCCAGCGGTAATAATCGCTGTCGCAGGTAGAAACCTCCCTCGACCAATCGTATGAAAAACCCATCTTCTGAAGCTCGGTTTCCATCGCCTCAATACATTTATGCGTCCAGGTATCCGGCTTGGTATTATTTTTTATGGCGGCATTTTCCGCCGGCTGTCCGAAAGCGTCAAAGCCCATGGGGTGCAAAACATTAAAACCGCGCATCATACGGTAACGCGCGGCGACATCGCCGATAGTATAGTTACGCACATGGCCCATATGGATCTTTCCCGACGGATAAGGGAACATCTCCAAAAGGTAATATTTGGGTTTCGCGGCGTCAAAGGAAGCTTTAAAAGCCCCCTTTTCCTCCCAGAGCTTCTGCCACTTTTCTTCTATTTCTTTGAATGAATAGGTCATAATTTAGCTTAACGCTGTATGCGGATAGGGATCAGGGAAAGCATCGTTTGTATCCCGCGTAAAACATCTTCCATTGGGCAGGGTTTGGTCAAATAATGGTCTGCTTCCATATTATAACAGGCCTTCAAAGTTTCCAGCTCCGCCTGGGCGCTGATAATGATCACCGGCCGCCATTTATCGAGAAAAGTCGAACGTATCTCTTTTAAGACCTCGAAGCCGTTTAATTTCGGCATGGTCAGGTCTAAAAGGATAACATCAGGATTATCTTCTTTTGCCTTTATAAGCGCTTCCTCCCCGTCATAGGCAACGCAAACTTCATAGCCTTCACGCAGGAGCCTTGAGCGCATAATATCCACGATCTCTTTATCATCATCCGCGATCAATAATTTATACGACATGTTACTCTTTTACCTTTCTTAATTTCCTGACCGTTTCCAGATTCTTCAGTTCATCGCCATCGGCGTCTTTGGGCGTTTCCAGGATAAAAGAAACATCCTTAAGCCGCGGATCGTTCACCAGGCGGCGAAAGCCTTCCAAGCCGATCTCTCCTTTACCGATATGCTCATGCCGGTCCCGGTGGCTGGATAGCTTATCTTTAGAATCGTTCAAATGGATAAGCTTAAGCTTATCGATCCCGACGATATCGTCTAATTGCGCGATCGTCTGCTTATACCCCGCGGCAGTCGCCAGGTCATAGCCGGCCGCAAAACCATGGCAGGTATCAAAACAGATACCCACCCTGGCTTTATTCTCCACCTGGTCGATGACCCTGCGTTGATGCTCAAAGGTATAACCAAGCCAGGAGCCGGAACCCGCGGTATTCTCCAGCAAGATCACCACCGAATGATCTTTGGTTTTATCTAAGATCCGGTTAATGGCCGCGGTTATCCGTTTCAAGCCTTTTTCTTCGCCGCTTTCTTTATGGCTGCCCATGTGGGTGACGATATATTCAATACCCAGGCTCTGGGCTTCCTTTATATCTTCGATGTAGGCTTTGACCGAGCTGCGGTATAAGATATTATACGGCGAAGCTAAATTGATCAAATACGACACATGCGCGAAAACAGGTGAAATCTTATGCTGTGCCCGTAATTTCAGGAATTCATCGGTATCTTCTTTTTTCAAATGCGACTTACGCCACTGCAGGGGGTCGCGCGAAAAGATCTGCATGGTGTTACAGCCTAACGCCGCCGCGCGATTGACCGCTTCGTAAATATGCCCCGCAGTTGAAACATGAAGGCCTAATTTCATAAAAAGATGACCGCCGAATAAAGCTAAGATGCCAAATCAGATGAATTTGGCATCGTTAATAATCGTTCCGTAATGTTATTCAATTAAAATCATTATACTCCAGCTTATCTGTACCGACAAGGGAAAGTTGTGAAAGAAAGGAAGTCTCAGGTCACAAGACACAGGTTGCATGGATATCCGGTGAACCGGAAAACAGGAACCAGGAAATCGGAAAATCGGGGGAACCAGAGAGAAATCAAACACGGAGACTATCCTCTTTTATCAGATACGAAATCCGATAACCGATCACCGAATACCGATAACCGAACAGTGTCATTCTGGAGCGAAGCGACGAAGGATCTTTCATACTCGGTTATCGGTGCTCGGTGTTAGGTTATCGTTTACATCAACCCCTTAACCAAAACATTAAGCTTCTGCAGCGCGGTAGTTATCTGGAGCGGTTGAAGGTCATAATCCACATTATAATTCGGCATTTGGATCAACACTCTCTTTCCGTCAATGATCAAAGCATTGAAGCGGTGGCTGAACAATTCCCGTACCGCGTTCTTTTTATCAATACTTCCGGCAAGATAGCTCATGGCGCGGTTGGCGTCATTAGAAAAGATCAAAAACTCCTTATCAAAAGCCTCGTCATTGACCTTGACCTCCTGCACGAGCCCGAGTTTTTCTCCAAAAGAGCTCAACACATTTTCTTTATAGATAGTTAATTTGAAGGTCGATTCTTTTGCTAAGCTTATCCTTAAATACGGAGGGGTATTCTTGCTGCCCTGGGTGAGGGATATTTGTAACGGCAGGCCTTCATACTGTCCTTCAAAGGCATTCAGGAAGAACGATTTCGAGATCCCCCCCTTTAAAACACCGCAGAGGTTCTTCAGAGCATCTTTATTCCTTTTATTAATATAAAACATGTACGCGAAAAAGATCCCGAATATTACCAAGGGGAAAAGAAACGCTATGTTTGACGCAGGACCGCAACTGGACGAACAAGTGCTCATGAGACCTCCTGTAAATTAGGGACAGACACCTATTTCTTATTTATTAGAATTTTTCCTTATACCCATAGAGGCCGTAAACGATAAAACTATGCCCGAGAAAAATCCCAGGACCGCCCCGATGATCATTCCTAACGGGAACATCGGCCTTGACACAACCAGATCATTAACACCGCCGATAATCACCCCGCCGATAAGCGCATAAAAAATACTTAAAAAGACCCCCGCTTTCCTCCCGATACTGTCGAAGATCCTGCCGGAAAAAAACCACGCTACTGCCATGCCCCAGAATAAGCCCCATAAAGCAAATAATACTATCGGCGGATGTGCCGCCCCTGCCGTACGGTCGAAATCAGGGCTATGCGCAAAAGATCCTCCCAGAAGGCTAAAAAAAGCGCTCATACCGGCAGCTATAACGGTGGCGGATATCTGAAATGACTTCCGTGTCATAAAGATGCTCCTTTCTCTTTCCATCCCAAGTTCTTATAAAATAACGGCACATTGCCCCTGCGGCAATGAGCGCAAACAGCAAGCGAATCTTCCGTCTTTAACGGTAAACCCGAATGGGCATACCCGGCAATAATATCTTTATTCGCCAATACAAAACATTTCCCGCCGGGCAGCTCAAAACTTTTCCGCAAACGCTGATAAGGGATATCAACCCCTTCAACAGCCACGTTGCCGAAAGAAAGCGGGGTAAAATCACAGGGGCAAAGATTACCCGCGGCATCGATATACATATGCTGCACTCCGGCTCCGCAGCCATAGAGAGACTCATCTTCTATGTAAGCGAAAGCGGCCACTTTCGGCCCCTTGCGCTTCCTGTTCACCTCGACATGGAATTTTCTCAACAATCCCCTTTGCGCATCGCTCAATAGAATATCCTCACCGGCACCCACGAGTTTTCCCGTAGGCATAGGCTCGGTAATACGTATTTCATGCACGCCTAAAGAAGAAACGAATTCCCTATACCTGTCCAAATCCCGCTGATTCACAATAGCCTTATTTGCCGACAACTGCACAGCGGTATAAAAACCGGCCGCAAGCGCTGTCCGCACCCCCGAGAGAGCGACATCAAACGCTTCTGATGAGCCCCGCAAGGCATTATGCCGCTCTTTATCATAATGGTCAAAACTGATGCTTATATACATAACCCCCAAGCCTTTTAATCGTTTCGCCCGTTCAACGCTCAACCTTTCTCCTGTGGTAAACACGGCCACACAAGAGCGCCGGTCAACCGCGGCGATTATATCCTCTAAATCCTGACGATACAACGGCTCGCCTCCGGTAAAGCCGATAATCGCCATACCCAGGTCCTGAAGCTTCCTGATAATCTCTATCCATTGCTGCGTGCTCAGAGCGTCGTTTTTCTGCCGTCTGTCCTTACTGCAATGCCAGCAGGCGAAGCCGCACTCATTCGTAACCGCCAGGTAAGCGGAGAACGGCCTGGCATCTTTGCGGTAAACCGCCGAGGTAGACCTGCATAATTGCTGATACGCCGCTCCCGGGAACGGAGGCAAAAACGTGTTGATCACATATTGTCCATCGATCAGCGTCAGCTTTTCATGACGGAAAGTCCTTAAAAGGCCGAACTGCATCGGCAACGGCATCCCCGAAAATTCCTTACGGTCAATTTTTGTCGCCAATATCCAATCTCTTGCCAACCCCGTTATATGTTTCATGGTTTTTGAACTATTGAAGCAACAAATTTATGCGTTACTGTAATTGAACCGTTATGCTTATGACAACGCTCCATTATTTCGACAAAAGACCGGTCGCAGCCGGCCTTCGCCTGCGGTTTCATCATCCGGTCGAACCCGGCACTGGCACCGGTCTTCAATACCCACGCTAAAACTTGCGCCCCTGATGTAAATTTAAAAACAGTCTCTCCCTGCCAGGAATCCTTTACCCTGAATCCCGCCCGCCTGCACCAACCATTCAACTGGTCCGGTGATCGCGGCAAGCGTAACGGCAGGTCCATGACATATTCAACTTCATCGGGGTACTTTTCCATGACCTCCAGGGAAACATCACGCACGAGCTTAAGCGTATCAGCACTATTCTCAATAACAGCCGCCGTTCCCCCGGGCTTCAATACCCGATGAATACCCTTGAGTATCGCCTTCGGGCTGCAATATCCGATAGCCCAACCGCAAACCGCGAAATCAAATTGCCCCTCTTCCAACTTCCGGAGCGTTGCGAGCATGTCAGACTGAATAAAGTTGACCCGGCCGCCTGTTTTATCCTTCGCTTTCTCGATCATTCCTTTTGAACTGTCCACAGCGGTAATAGTATTCGGCAAAACGGTCTTTTCCAGGATTTTCCCGGTTATAACACCGGTACCGCAGGCAAGCTCTAAGACTTTAGCGCCTTTAGGGATATTAAGCCGGTCAATGAGGTCGAAAGAATGATGTTTAACATGGCGGGCGAAACTATCGTCATAATCACAGGCTAAACGGTCATAATCCTCCCGGATCATTGCCTCCGGAACTTTCTTGTTTCTCAACATTAAAAAAGCAAGCTTTAAATACAGTCTTAAACTCATATCGTTAGAAGTCCCCAGGATTACATCACCTGATTATTTTAAATATTATATCACTCTTATCGTATATTTAAGCGGTTTTTTGGAGTTAGTTTACTGAGAGAGGTTGTTACAGGGAGCAAGACACATGTAGTCCACAGTCCACGGTCCATAGTCGATGGCTATTTGTTCCTGTTATTGGAAATTTCGTCCACCTGTCATGCCCGAATGCCTGCCTACCGGCAGGTAGGCTTTAATCGGGCATCCAAAACCGTGTCATTCTGAGGAGCGAAGCGACGAAGAATCTAAAATCGTGTCATTGCGAACCCCGAAGGGGTGAAGCAATCTTTTGATATTCGATTATCGGCGCTCGGTGTTAGGTTTTCGGTTTACAGCTATCGAAATCAGACAACCGATCATCGAAAACCGATAACTGATAACCGAACCAGTGTCATTCCCGCCTCTATTACTTACTGTTTATGCGGGAATCCGCCGCAGCAAGCGGCGCACCGGCGCAATTTCCAATCTGCGCCGGGTGTAAGGTAATAATTAAGCATCGTATCCCCGGAATTGCTGCCCCTATTTCTTCTGCAAACAAAAAGGGCTGAACGGTTAAGTCCAGCCCCTTATAGTAAAACTCTTAAAATTTTTAATTATAAAACTACACTCCCAACTTCTTCTTAGTTGCTTCAAACTCAGCCTTACTTAAATATTTTGTTTCCACCAAATTACCCTTCTTATCCAATTTACTAAATATATAGTTAGAAGGTAATTTCGTAGAAAGCTTAAGAGCAGGATCTATGAGTGGCGTCCCCTCTACAACATACCCACTTTGACCAAAAATAAACCACCATGCCTTCTGAGAAAGAACAGCATCAAGTAAGGCAATGCCTCCTGGGACGCTCTCAATAGCCTTATCTATTGCCGTCTTCATATTAGGAACACCAGTAGGAATAAATATTATTATCGTGGCAACATCTTCTCCCTTTACTCTCGATTGCCCTCTTTGAAAACTAGCACCTTTCGATAAATCAACATTTTTCGTTGAGATTAGTGTAAAATCTCCTAAACGAGTAACGCAACCTGACAAAATAACAACAAAAAGCAAGACAAAAACAATACCTGTTTTTCTATTCACTTATCCCTCCTTTGTATTTGTTATTAAACTATACTACTGCTAACCAAGAATTGCAAGCGATTTAGTGAGCGAAATAATTTCGGTGAACAGTTCCAGAGCTTATAGGCATGTTGAGTGCGATCTGCGCCGGGTGTAAGGTAATAATTAAGTATCGTGTCCCCGGAATTTTTTTTTAGAAGTAGAAGCAATAGCATCGGTTACGTACAACGTCTAGGATTTCCTTCTATTTCCATTAAAATCTATACTACCAATCTTTTTCTCAAGTTCTTCTTTATTATTAACTGGATAGATAAGAGCCAGAAATTGTGTATCTTTTTTATAATCTGATACGACTTGGTGGCTATCAAATCCTCCAGCAAATGTTAAATGCGACCCTGGTTCATCAGTTAAATGCTTAACTGGCTCAATTGTTAAGGTTAACACAAAATTATCAAATCTCCTTTCTCGTAACGTAGCAATAAGAACCCCTTGTCTTTTATTTCCATGCGGATCTATCAAGCAAGGGGTCGGTCCCCTAATATCATTCTTAGGATTCTTTAGAAAATACTGATCACTATACCAATGCCCAACAAATTTTATCGCCTCAGGTTCACCGTTAGGAAAGTTAAAATTTATATAGTGTTTTTTATCTTTTGTTTTTAAATAAGATTCAAAGCCAGAAAGATTTTGTATTTGTACAGTAAATACATGTCCTACATCTCTATCCAAAGAAAGGGCTGTCTTCATAATCTCTGATTTGATTTTTCCATCTTGCGAAAAATGGACTCTTCCATCTGGATGATGAGAATATTTTACCAAATGCGACGTAACCCTACCTCCCGGCTCTAAACTTACATTCCCAGGCTGAGTAGAATCTTTAGGGAAAGTAACAAGACTGACAATCCCTTGTGAATTCTTGAAATAAGGAAAATTAATAAAAATACTCCCGTCCTTTTTATAAAATATAATTTGAATTATTTTATATCTACCGACAGGCGTAATTACTGTTATTACAAACTGTTCTGCTCTTATGCAAGGTAGATTGTCCATTTTTTCTAAATCAATTCACTATATTATATGTACTTCAAATTCACCACTCATCAAAAGGTTGATACCGGTTTCCACATAGTACGATTTACCAGTAAATTGTCCAGTGAATATGTATCCTTGCAAGGTGCCACTTGCAATTGTTTCAACATTACACGTAACATTCATAGGCAATTCGACTTCTTCCCATGTTAACATATTCAATACTCGTTCTCCGGCCGGTAATATAATCTTATGCTGCGCTCGAAATATTGTAGGATTATTTTCATCTATTGATACTATCTTATCAGTACTTACTACCTCGAATTGAGCAATGCCAAGTTTTTCATTTAGAAGCTGTAATGATTGATATGGGCTTAATGTTTTTAAAAATGCTACTAAATGGCCTTGCTCATCACGTTCAACTGCGCCATTTGTTATCCCAATAGTAAGTCCGTTTAATATTGGGATATTTAGGCTATTCGTTTTATAAATAATGTGCCCGTTGGTAATGCGAACCATAGAA
Source organism: uncultured Planctomycetales bacterium (assembly GCA_964588175.1). GTDB lineage: Bacteria > Omnitrophota > Gorgyraeia > Gygaellales > Profunditerraquicolaceae > JBAZTA01. The sequence goes on along the minus strand of CAZPNW010000004.1, from coordinate 13,827 downwards.
CGCAAACCTGGACCAATAGGTTCTCTGACATCAACCTCTTGACGTGGGTGGTCACGAAGTAGGGCTCTCGGCCCAACTAGATTGTTTATGGTCTGTAATGAATCGTCAAGTTTTTCGTATTGTATTGATATTAGAGGATCCGCATTGGGGCCAAAATTAGTTTGAAATATTTTTAGTTCCTTTCCATTGGTTATACAAAAATAAACTGCTCTTACTTCGGGGTGGCTTGCGTAGGTATATGTCTGTTCGATTTCTTCCAAAGTGATATCAACATTGGGCGACTTTGCTTCGATAACCCATCGGACACTATTATTTACTTCACAAATATAGTCAGCTACTCCTCGAAGGATTGGATCTTTGTTTGTATTCTTCTTTCCAATAAATGCTCGAGGATAACGTAATGATTGTTCCCTAATGATATTATTTTGTGTACCGGAACTATAATCTAAGCGGCGAAGTAATGGCGCTATGATTTCTTCACGTACATCGGCTTCATTCAGATGATCGAATACGACTGGTTTAAATAACATTTTTTGGGTTCCTCGTAAACCCTCAGTATCTATAATCAACCTTTCGGTGAATTATCGCGGGGGGCATCGAACCCCCAACCTATGACTTAGCAGGTCATCGCTCTATCCATTTGAGCTACGCGCCCAAAGTCCCACCTAACATATACTCTTTGAGTTGTATATGAAAAGGGAGATTATCCCTTTGGTGGGCAGCATAAAAGTATAATTCGGGTCATTTCTATTTTCCAAAAATTAGAAGCGCCCCCCTACTTTTAGTTTTTCTTTTAAAAAATTAAGGGTTTGTTCAATATGATTGTAAAAAGGCAGTAATTCTTTTTCGGAAACGCTGATGTCTTTTATTACTTCTATAGGATGGGTACGCGATAAAAATCTTTCCCAAGTTTCAATAAATTTAACTAAAGTAGGTAAATACTCTTTTGTTTGTTCTTCCGCTAACCAATAATTATTTTTAAATGTATCTATCATTTTGCGATAAGCAGGAATTATTTTTTCTGTCAGTTGTCTATTTTCATATTCAATTTGACTTGTAATCTTACTCCCCTTGTCATCATAAAATTTCCCGGACTCCGTGTAATCTTTAATGCCTTCGCCTTGCTTACAAACTTTTTGCCACCATTCTTGAGAAGCCTTTTCGCCAGCAAGTCGAAATTCGCTCAGAATCTGTATTTCTTTTCTGATACCAACCAATGGAGAATAGAGCTCTCTCAGCTGTTTTTCATAAAAATTAAGTTTTCGTTGCGTAATGATTTGTCGCTTGGTAAGCCATGCTCCGATATAAACACCGAGTAATCCCGTAATAGCAGAAAAGTTTTGAGAAATTACGTTTTTAATCCAATCCATCGTTTTTATAATCCATTCCATATAAACTAGAAATTGATAATTTGGGGCCATTTCTTTTTCAATTTTAAAGTAGATCTCATAGACGCTGTACCCAACCAGCGAGAATTCTTATAGCTACAAAACAATTACCTCCTGCGTCAAAGGAAGAATTGTTTTAGAAGTCGAAGCAATAGCATCGGTTACGTACAACGTCTAGGATTTCATATGATCTTTTCTAGAACTTAGAGATATTCATCCTCCACCCACCTTGTTTCGTCCATTCAATAACTCTATCAAACAAATATTGATATATAAACACATTAGAGTATGGGGTTTTATTCAAAAAGTCATTTGCTCCAATAAAGCCTCTTAACTCTTCAACACTAGGCATCCCCATACACTGCGAAATTTCAACTCCACTTACAATCAAAAGCCATATCTCGTCAAATGAACGCTTAATAGAAATTAATTTCTCTTCCACAACTGCTTTAAGCTCAGATTCCCGTAAACCAACCATGCCTGCCGAATGATTCCATCCCCAAGTAATATAACAACCAACTTTCTTAATAGTTATTTTCCTAAGATACTTAGATAAAAGTTGATTATCACGATGAAACTCTTCATATTCTACCTGAACTTTTGAAACCCGAGATAATACCGACTTAACAAACGACACTAATTCTTTTGCAAAAGCTACTCGTTCTTTTCTCGATGGCACTATAAACTTATCAAAGTACAGAGTGCAATTTATATTATGAAGTTTAATAATATTCTTGCGCTCAACGGCGATTGCTGTGCTTAACTCCTTCCATGCTTCTTCTATTACGCGACGAGGATATCCTTTTTCACCCTTAAAATCAGAATGAAACTCCGTTACTTCAATAGCAACCTTATTATCGTCATAAGTTACCACAAAGTCTGGAGGGTCATCTCCTATCATAATTCCAGCTTTGCTTATCCCAATCAGAGGTAAAAACTTTTCAAGATAAAAACGCTCTTCCTTCTGTTGATTTATCTTATTTTTACTCATGATCCCTTAACCTATACAATTAAGGAACATTTCTATTTATTAAAACAATTCTGGGGACACATTACTTAATTATTACTTTTCACCCGGCGCTGATTGGGAAATTAGGGACAGACACCTATTTCTAGAAAGATTGCTTCACCCCTTCGGGGTTCGCAATGACACAAGAGTCAACTATCGTCCGCTTGCAACCTGTAACCAGAGACAATCAAGTATGCCCCCTTTTACCTACCCGCTAACGGGTGGCTTGGTTTAGTTTTGAGCGATTCCAAAGACACATCATTTTTGGCTTTTTGCTTTTGCCTTTTGACTTCTCAGATTCCCGCATAAACAGTAAGTAAGCAAGGCGGGAATGACACGTTTGTCAAGCTTTACGGTTTTTGCTTTAAGCGCACATTTGAAAACTTTCGGCACAGAGTTTTACTTGCGGTGCGCAAGGAATTACGGCGAGTTGAAGCACGCTCTTTACGTAAGTCTATAGCGTAAACGAGCCGTAAACCGCAGCGCACGGCGAAAGTTTTTTGTGCGCGTAAGCAAAACCGGAAAGCTGGGACTCAAAAAGATTCTTCGCTTCGCTCAGAATGACACGAGTTCGATTTGCGGCTGTGGTTAACGAAAACCGATAACCGACAACCGAGCACCGAAAACCTACTTATCGTCCCCAGGAATTCATCAATCAGGTTAGGCGCCGCGTTCGCTGCTCGGCTTGTCGCCTCGCAACGCTCATTGCGACGTCCACCAACTTTTTCCTTAACGGAAAAAGTTGGTGGAGCTGAGGAGGATCGAACTCCTGACCCCTTGCATGCCATGCAAGTGCTCTCCCAGCTGAGCTACAGCCCCATTAAACTGAAAATACTACCGAAGCACCTCGCCATCACTTCCAGCCGAGGCACCTGTATATACCGCAGAGTATTGGAAAGAAATTATGATGAGATATTATATTAGTTGACCTTTTCTATTTTAGAATATAAAATAGATGGCGTCAACTTAAAAAATTATTGTTTTTTTGACGCCGGGATGGCGAAATGGCAGACGCGGCAGCCTCAAAAGCTGTTGAGGGCAACCTCGTGTGGGTTCAACTCCCTCTCCCGGCACCAATCCATTCATCATCTCTTCTTTCCTTTACTCCTGCTTAACGCGCTTATTACCGCTTTTATCGAGGCAGTACTGATATTATCATCGACCCCAACGCCAAAAACAACATCATTCTTCCCCAACGACATCCCGATATAAGCGACAGCTTTCGCGTCCGCCCCGCTGGTCAAAGCGTGCTCCTCATACATTACCACATCTATCGGGGAATCTATTTGTTGCCTTAACCCACGGATAAACGCGTCCACCGGCCCGTTGCCTTTTCCGGAAACCTCCACCACCTTTGTTTTTGTTTGAATAACCGCCTGAAGCGATGTTTCTTGCGGAGTTTTCTTTCCTATTTGCATCGCGCATTGTTTAAGGCGATCTGCCCCATTCCGGGAAAGATATTCTCGCTTAAAACAATCCATGATTTCTTTTGAGGTAAGCTCTCTCCCGGCGTTTTCCGTCTTTTTTTGGATCACGCGCGCGAAATCCGGCTGCATCTGTTTGGGGATACGAAACCCCCAGTCTTTTTCCATAATAAAGGCGACGCCGCCTTTACCCGACTGGCTGTTGATACGGATGATCGATTCATAATCCCTTCCCACATCCTTCGGGTCGATCGGCAAATAGGGGACATCCCAAATAGAATTTTTCGATCCCGATTGGGCTTTCATCCCTTTATTGATCGCGTCCTGATGCGAACCGGAGAATGCCGTATATACCAACTCTCCCGCGTAAGGATGGCGGGCATGCACATCCATGCGCGTGCACCTGGAATAAATCTCTTTGATACGATTCATCTTAGAGAAATCAAGTTCAGGATCGACCCCTTGAGAGAACAAATTCATTGCCATAGTGACAATATCCATATTGCCCGTTCTCTCGCCGTTTCCGAACAAGGCTCCTTCGACACGCCCTGCCCCCGCCATAACCGCCAATTCCGCTGCCGCCACCGCTGTCCCGCGGTCGTTGTGAGTATGCACGCTCAAAATCAACGATCCACGATCTTTAATATGCCGCGAGAACCATTCGATCCGGTCGGCATACACATTAGGAGTACTCATTTCAACGGTAGCCGGAAGATTAATGATCATCTTATCCTGCGTTGTCGGCTCCCACACTTCCATTACAGCTTGGGAGATCTCCAAGGCATAATCCAATTCCGTGCCGGTGAAACTTTCCGGTGTATACTCGAATTGAATATAGGAATCTTTCATGCGCGCCCTGAGTTCTACCATCAAAGACGCGGCATCGGCAGCGATCCGGGTAATGCCTACTTTATCTTTACGAAAAACTATCTTCCGCTGGGCGCGGGAAGTCGAGTTATACAAATGCGCGACCGCCCGCTTAACACCTTTCAATGACTCAAACGTCCGGCGGATCAAATGCTCGCGCGCCTGGGTCAAGACCTGTATGGTCACATCATCGGGGATATGTCCTCCCTCGATGAGAGAACGCACAAAATCAAATTCAACCTGCGAGGCTGACGGGAAAGCGACTTCAATTTCTTTAAAACCGATATCGACCAACAACTTGAACATCTCTAACTTCTCTTCTATGTTCATCGGACAAGGCAAAGCCTGGTTGCCATCCCTCAAATCGATACTGCACCAGGCAGGAGCTTTTGTAATTGTCTTGTTCGGCCAGGAACGTTCAGGAAATACAACGGCCGGATACGTTCGGTAACGCTGATACGGCATTCTTCTTGTCTTCATCACAGGCCACCTTTCTTTTTCGCCAACAGCTTCTTAAAAGAAAACGGCAGCCTATAAAAAAAATCGCCACCGGCCTCTTTTAGAAGCGGTGGCTCTTAGTTTCTGTTTTTTATTTATGTATCACTCTACAACTAAAAACACCTCTTCCTCGGCCTATCCCTGTAATAGAGATAAGAGTAACCCCAGGAGCAGCGTATTTAGTTTAATAGAGTGTTTTTCCATTTGAATAAAGTATACCCGTGCTAACCCTATTTGTCAAGTGATGAGTACCGTCTGCACAACCAATCTTGTACCGTCTGCAAACCCAATCTCGCACCTGTCCCCTGACAAAATCTTTAACGATATTTAACAAGCGATTCTATTCTTGAACCGAAGGATTCAAGATTCCCCCGATCTTCCACCCACGCTCTTCTTAGTGAGTAAGCGCTCATACAAAACCACCTTTTCACCGTCAAACTCACGCACCGAAACAACTTTCAAATGGTCATTAAGCCAGCCGTTGACCGCCCGGCCATGCTTATCAAGCGCCCCATCCCTGCTCCAGCTTGAAACAATAACCCACAAACGGCCCCATTCCAGATCAAGGATATCCTTATAATAAACAAATTCCACCATCTCCGGTAACCGCCGTGACAGAGGATACCGTATCGAACGCGGATCAACCGCGTATAAGAAAGAATACCGCCTGTCAAATCCACTGTAATATATCACGGACGCCGCCAAAGATTCGTTCATGAACATGACCCTGTCTCCGGAAAGAAAGTTCTCTTTTATATACTCGTTAATGGGCCGGACAGGCTTCTTACTATGGACGCCGATGTGATGCCGTATTTGCCCCGACATTTCATCTTTTTTATAACGATAACATCCAAACAACAAAAGAGCTAAAATAATAATTACCACGGACCGGCGCATGAAAAGAGGCGACCTGGTTATGCCCAAAGCCAGCAAAAAATACAAGTACGGAGTGAAAAGCAGAAACCCCCGGTCCAGGTATACCGGAAAAGCATTCCGGGAAAAGATATAGAGCAAAATAACAGGAACGGCCGATAAAGCCAGGCAAAACAGGATATTTCCCCGGGAGGATTTATTGCGCAATTCCCTGAACGCGATGAATAAAAGCACGCAGGTTACTACATTCATAGCCAGATACACAGGAGCGGTCCCATGGTAGCCCAGGACAAGGTTCCCCAGGGTAATTATAAGCGACTGCACATCAGGCACGGGGACCCATGAATAGAGCGCTTCATGCTGCCACTTAAACCGCGCCCATGACCAGAAAACAGCACAACTGAGAACAGGCAGCATCAATACTGCCAATTGCGCCTTTCTTTTCCGCTTAATTAAACCAAAGGCCGCGATAAAAAAATGCAAACCAAAAAGTGTACTATACCAATAACTGGAACAAATCCCCGCAAAAGAAAAGAAGATGAATCCGCCCCAGCAAATACTCCTGTTATTCCGCAAAGCCGCCACCAGGAAATAACTTGCCAGAAGCCCCCATAGAAGGATGAGCGAATAATCACGGGCTTCTTGCGCGTACCAAAGATGCAACGGAGAAAATCCCGTAAAAACAGCCGCGTAAACAGCCGCTTGCCGGCCAAACAACCTCTTGCCTAACCCATACACGCACAAAACCGACAAGGAACTGAAAACACATGACGGGAAACGAAGCATCATCTCCGAAGTCCCGGCGATCTTTATCCATAAGGACATGACCCAATAATACAGGGACGGCGACGGAGAAAGCACGGGGTGCTGGGAGAAGAAAACAGTAGAGACTTCATCATACCAAAGGTCATGGGCACCAAGTGAATGGAAACGCAGAACAAAAGCAGCAATGCTTAAGCAGGCCAGGAATATCGGTTCTTTCCGGGAACGGAGGCGTGAAGCTAGAAAAGAGCCGACAGCAGAAAAGTTGCATTGTAAAATACCCATTTTTTATGTTATTATATGTTCGATGCACCGGGCAGTCAAGAGGAAAAGGGCAGCACCGATCCCCTTCCCGCAAACAAAATTGCTTTTCGCAAGCCATACTCATGATCCCACAGATCGCTGCTTTCGGCAACACCTGTAAAACCATTCTCGCGGAAAAGCCTTTCACATGGCAGAATGCCTTGCGTTTCTCAAGCATGCTGCTCAAACAAAAACCCAAGGCCGGGCCGCTTAAACTGGTCCTCGATATCACTTCTCGATGCGACATGGACTGCAGCATGTGTTTCTACCATTCCCGGATGCTCCCGCCCTGCCCCCCGGAAGAATTACCGATAGGAGACATTGTCCGCCTTTTTAAAGAATGCCGGATGCTGGGAGTAAAAAAAATATTGTTATGCGGGCAGGGAGAACCCTTGCTCCATCCTGACTTTAAAGAAGTGGTCGCACAGGCCGACACCCACATGCTTGAAACAGAGCTTATGACCAACGCTTATTATTTAACCCCGGAAATAATACGGCATCTGCTGAGCCATAAGCTCAAAAAGATCATTATCAGCCTTCATTGCGCTGACGAGAAAACGTTCCTCAAGGTCCACCCGCACCGGGAAGCCCGGGACTTCCAACTGATCATTAAAAATATCCAATGCCTGAACCGGCTACGGCCGGCTTCTCTTGCGCCTTCGCTTTATCTGCTCTCGGTCGTATCGTCATGCAACCATGACTCCAGTGCCGCCCTGGGAAAGCTTGCCGTAAAGCTGAAAGCTCAAAAGATCTTATTTAAACCGCTCACGCTTCCCGACGGGCTTAAGGGCAAGGGGCTGGAACTTGACGCAGAAAAAAAACAAAGGATCTTTCAGGACCTTTTGGCTCTTAAACGGAACATTCCTATCGCGCATAATATTACTGATTACCTCAAAACACTTTTACGGGAACAAACAACGGCACCGGATAACAATCACTGCTCCAAGGATCAAAAAACAAGATCACGTTGTTATATCCCCTGGTTTCAAAGCGTCATCAGCGCGAAAGGCGAAGTCAACGCCTGCGCCTACGCCGCGCATTCAATGATCGGGTCGATCAAAAACGCTTCCCTATGCGACATTTGGTCAGCTGAAAGCTACCAATCGTTCCGTTCAGGGAAGTATTGCCCGGCTGATTGCCGCGCGCGCGCAGTATACCCCTTGCTACCTTAAGAAAAATGCCCCGGCAAACCTTAGAAAAAGCCGAAGTTGTCATTATAAGAACCCTGATCGAAATTATTGTATTGAACACGGACAACGGCACACTTCTTGCCCGCTTAAGCGCTCCCGGCATTAACTGGCAGCTGCTCACAAACCTGGCTTCCCTTCACGAATTATGCCCCTTTCTTTATTTTCTCACCCTCTCCTCACCGGAACTTATACCCGATGATTACCGGGGATACTATAAAGAAGCTTACTTGTCCTGCCTTTTTACCTATGAGGCATTACACCAGGAAATGCTGCGTATAAATTCACGCGCGCAAAAGGAGAACATCACCCTGATCCCTTTAAAAGGGTTATCATTTGTCGACCAGTATTATCAACGCTTCAACTTCAGGCCGCTTTCCGATATCGACCTGTTAGTACACAAAAGCTCTTTAACAGCGGCCCTTACCCTGCTGGAACAAGACGGTTATCGAAAACACCTCTTAGGCACGACAGAAGGATATTGGAGGACCCATCAATGCCATCTAGGATTATTGAAACACTCTTCGCCTGAAGATATACTTACCGAAGTCCACTGGGAGATCGACGTCAACCGCTATAAGAAAGAAGTCCTTGCCTCCAGCTGGCAGAGGCTGAAAAGAATACGCGTTGGAGAAAATGAGGTTACGGTATTATCTCCGGAAGACGCTCTTTTTTCCTTAGCGCTGCACGCGCGGCGTTACGGGAAGGTCCTGAACTTAAAGTATGCCTGCGACAGCGCATGCATACTTTCCCGGGAGAAGATCGATTGGGACTATATGAGGGAAACCGCGCGTAAAGAAAAAATGACCGCTTCCCTCTATTTCCTCCTGGCACAAACCCAAACGGCGCTGCCGCAAAGGTTAAACATCCCCTGGGAAAGCTTTTCAGTGCCCCAGTGGAAAAGAAAAGCTTTTACTTTTATTTTCAATAAATATCTTTTTGCCCCGGTAACCAGATCACAGAATGCCTATCTCTATACCCTCTGCCATTTTCTTCTTTACGACTCTCTGAGCTATCCCTTAAACGCCTGCATTGCTCTTCCGCAAGAACAGTTCGCGAAATTTTACGATCTCCCCTTTTCCGCGAGGACAACCTCCTTCACATATGCCCTGCGCTTTTTGTATATACCGTACCGGTCAGCTGTTGAAGCCGCACAGGCGCTGGAGAAAGCAATAAGGATAGTAACAGGGCAAAAGAATAAAAAGTACCGAGGGGATCATTGATCGAGTTTTCGTTTCAGTGCCGCTTCTACACCGCAGTTACGGTACAAAATGTGTACCCGTGGCCCATAGATATGCGTACAACCCCGGGCATCCCGCGCACGTACGACATACCCGATATTCTTACGGAAGAGGCGCGCCACAACACCGCTCACAGGGATATGCTCAGGGTCACGGGAAGGATACGCATAAAAGAAAGCGCTCAACCCCCAATGATCTGCGACTGCAGGACTAAACTCATATTCTATTCTTCTTAAAGGCAGGAAAAACCGAAGGCAAGAACGTATAGGCAAACAAGACAATATCCGCTCTCCGTAATACGTAAAGCGATACCACAGATAAGACACGCACAGGACCAACCGGTAATACCCCCAGAAAACTTCATACGAAAGGAATTTCCATTGTTTCCCGCGCGATACGGCAACAACTTTTCCGATGATCAGGGAGCTTAAAACCCATTCTCCCCGCAGCGCGCGATCACCCTGCAGAAAGAAATATTCTTCCGTGCCGCGTTGTTGGCGCTTTAAGACTCGATGGCAAACCGTGAATGAATCATTGCGCCGGTAAACGGCAATATCCCCTAAACGTATACCGCTACTACCTGCCTGGCTGACAAGCAACAGGTCATCATCCCGCAACGCAGGGGACATACTGCGGCCCGCAAGTTTAATATAATTGTATGCCATATCTTCAGCGCATCCCCGCTTGTTTTAATAACCTACGGACCAGGCGCGGGTCGCCCTTTAACCCTTTGCCGTTCACAAGAAGGAACTGCCTGGAATTCTCCACCAGATGATGCAGGACTTCAAGGCGGAAATCCATCAAAGGATCGTTTTTCTTTAAAGAAACATCCGCATGAAAAACCAATTGCTGAAAAGCTTCTTTTTTACTCATAGGACCTAAAGCGCTTTCGCGGGTAAGTTGCTTTTTAAGAAAAAATAAGTGCGTAATAGGCTGAAAATCAAATAATTCGGGAACGAATAAATATTGCCGCCCTGAAAAACCAAAAGCCCAGGAACAATCTTCCGCTAATTTCCTCCATCGAGGATCACCCAAGGCCGCTGTGGCGCTTATGGTGGATTTACCCTCGCCGCTCTTGCCGATGAACAAAGCAAGGCTGTTCCCCTTTTGTAGAGCGGCGGCATGAATACGGAACATCCGCGAATAACGGGAAACATACATCATGGAGCGTAATAACAAATACTCCGCGCACGGGTCATCAACGCCGATATCAGCCTGGATATTCCTTTTACGATAATCGATCGTGACCTGCGACCCGCAGGCCGTTTCCAGCAACAGCATGTATTCATCAGGGTCTTCACCGGGAACAACCGATACGGATAACGCGGTTTTCACCGCGGGATTGGGTTTGAGCTTTCGAGGGCTGGCGAGGGTCAAAACAAAATCAACGCTCCCCGCGGGAGCGGAAGCAACCGGATGGCACCAGAATGTCGTCACATAGAAGGTGATCACTCTGCGCATTATATGCGCGGTATCAGCCTGGACTTTCAGGTAGAATTTATTATTGAGCGGTAAATAAACAGTTGCCATGGCCTTTTAAAGGGAACCTGTCCGCAGGCGGCAGTTTCTTAAATAACCGGAAACATTGCGGATCAGGGGCGAAAGGATTACCGAAATACGCCAGCGATAAACATTTTGCCCCGCCCTTACAATAACGGAACTGCGGGCATCGGCGGCATAACGGATGGGCATTCTCGAGAGAACGCAGCCGCCACAGCGTATCCGAAGAAAAATAAATATCAACGAGATCATCGCGTAAAATATTACCTAACTTTACCGGGAATTTACGGCAAGGCATGATATCGCCGTTAGAGGCGATATCAATCACATTCCCGCCTAAAACGCCGCAGAAATAATATTGTTTTGTTAAAGAACAGGCTATCGCGTCGTCGCACCAAAAAGAAACAAGGAACTTTCCTTTCTCATTTAATTCGCGGGCAAGCCGTTTTCGTGTTTCAAAACATTTCTTAAGCTCACGCGGCGCCAATAAGCCGTTTTGCAGGTCTTTACCCCGGCCCATCGGGACCTGGCGCCTGACGACAAAACTATTAGCCCCGATCAGCTTAAGGTAGCGCGCCAATGCGGCTATTTCCGCCATGTTCTCCTGATGGAGCGTAAAAGAAACAAATACCGGGACTGAATACCGGCGTAAAAGCATAATGGCATTTGTAATCCGCTCAAAACTTCCCGCCCCCCGGATACGGTCATTGGTTTCCCGGTTGCCTTCGAGGCTGACCTGCACACCGGCGACTTTCATCCAGCGCAACAAAGCAGCTGATTCTTGAGTGATCAAAGAGCCATTCGTCATCACGTGTACGGCTAAAAAGCGTTTATATTTCCCCACAAACTCCAGGATACGTGTAATATCTTTACGTAAGAACGGCTCCCCGCCTCCTATATTAAAGAACGCCCGTCGGTGCGGTATACGCAAAGCCCGGAATAACCCCAGGCATTGTTTAAAAGAATAACACAGCTGATCAAATGACAATTCCTCTAACGGCTCCTCCTGCTGGTAACAATGAGAGCACCGCCAGTTACACCTTTCCGTAAGATGCCACTGTATCGAAAAAACTCCCGGTAGAAGCAACCTCTCCTTATCCATTATTCCCTTACGGATCCTTTACCAGACACCTCAAGCAGTAAACCTTTACCCGATGAAACGCCGCACCATGCCCCGTACATTCCTCTAACAATGTTTCTTTGCTTTATCCCCATCTAAGGTGAATCCGGTGCTACAGGTACAGGTATACGTCGTTCCCGCGGCCATGTTCTTATCGGCCTTCTTATCGGGTTTGACTTCTTTAATTGACGGTTTCTCATATTTCTTTTCTTTTTTCATGCTTCCTCCTTTTAGTTATAACAGACGGCTGTTTTTCTCTTTCTTCCATAAGTATCTTTCCGGGGCAGAGACTTAAAGATCGTAAAGCATTGCGGGTCAGGGGCGAAAGGGTCACCGAAATACGCCAATGATAAACATTTTGCCCCGCCCTTACAATAACGGAAATACCGGCACCCGCGGCATACAGGATGGGCATTTTCCGGAGCACGCAATTTCCAGAGGATATCAGAAGAAAAATAGATATCAACGAGATCGTCGCGTAAGATATTTCCCGCGACTATCGGAAGCCTGCGGCACGCAGAGATATCACCGCGGGCATTGATATTCAGCGTCGTACCATTCAAAACTCCGCAAGAGCGCGGCTTCCTGGTCAGGGGATACGCGATCGCATCGTCACACCAATACTCCATATAAAACCCGGGAGGCTTATGGAACTGCTCGACGATACGTTTACGGGCTAAATAGCATTCACGTAATTCTTCAGGGGTGAAAAGCGCTCCCGGAAGAGCCTTCCCCCTGCCCATCGGCACATAGCGCCTGACGGAGAAACTTCGCACTCCCCGTGACCGGGCGTAAGAAACCAGCCTTTCGAGCTCGCCGGCATTGGAGCGCGAAAGCATCAATGACAAAAAAACAGCTATTTCTTGCCGGCGCAAAGAGCCAATAGCCTTAATAATCGATTGAAAAGCGCCGCTGCCCCTGACCGCGTCATTGGTATCAGAAAAACCTTCTATGCTCAACTGCACGCTTTTAATACCCAAGCGCTTTAAATCCCGCGCCGACTCATCCGTTATAAACGAGCCATTGGTTATCAGATGCGTATTCATCCGGGGCCGCTGAGTATATAAGAACTCCAAGAAACGGAAAAATCCGGGATGCGCAAAAGGCTCACCTCCGGTTATTCCTAAGAACGCTTTTTCTTTTGGAAGCCTTAAGGCTTCCATCAAACGCGCGCACTGCGTATAACAATGCCGTAACTGCGGCAGGCTTAATTGTGCCCGCGAACCCTTTTCCTGATAACAATGCGAACACTGCCAATTACACCGCTCTGTAATATGGAGCTGGATAAAAAAAGAAGGCGGATATAATTTTAAAGCGACACTCATAACACTCTGCGGATGAACTTACTTTTTAAAAGATGCCCGAAGAACTCCTCGGCATCACAGCGCAGGACATCTTGCCCGGCCGAAGCGAAATCCTCCGCAAGCGCTGCAACGATCTTATCTAAGTATTCGTGCGCAAGCATGGCGTTCCAGAAAGCCGTGCCCGTATGATTTAACTCGTAGAATACCCGTTCTTTTTTGTTCAAAAGAATAACCTGGCCGTCGATCTCCCTCCAGGAGACATATCCCGCATCAGGCAGGAACCTGCCGGGACGCTTACGCTCATCTTTCATGACAAAGCCTTGTCCTCCTTCCCTACTTCTTAAGTAAAAA
>CAZPNW010000003.1:0-7459 GCA_964588175.1 uncultured Planctomycetales bacterium | reverse complement strand
TTTGAGCTCAGTGATTTTTGCGGGTTGGCTATTGCCGGCGACGGGGGGCTGGGGTCAAGTATTATTGATGTGATTTACTATGAGTTGCATCAAATTCCGAATTACCGCCTTTTAAGCGTTGATGAATTGCTTATTATCTGCCGCGATTGCGCGATAAAGAAATATAATGAATGGTTTGATCAGGTGGCTTTTGAAGACCGTCCAACCTTGCATATTGTTTTGGTTGGATATCGAAAAGATATCGGGAACGCCCGTTTTATCGATTCTCCGGAAATATTTACCTTGCATAGCGAACGGAATTTCGCGCCGCACCGTTGGACTTTGTTGGGATTTATGGCGATAGGGATCACTCCCTTGGCAACGTATTTATTGAACACGTTATATACAAAAGAAATCTCGTTAAGCCATAGCTTGGAATTGGCTACGTTTGCGATCATGGAAACTGCTTCCCAGGACGGTAAGGTCAGTAAAGGGATCCAGTTAGCGTCGTTTTCGCTTAATAATAGTTTCGCGCTTTACGATCAGGCTAAGATCAGTGATTTTGTTTTAGCTGCTGAACGCCGCAGGGATGATCTAAAAAGGGCTTTCTATATTTAGTGGTTAGTACGTGTTATTGTGAGCGACTCTGCGTGTCATTGCGAGGAGCGCGAAGCGCGACGAAGCAATCTATTTAAGGGTCAGGTTAATACATATATAGGTAAAGGGAGGTGTGAAATGCGTCTTTCTGAGGTACAAAAAAAAGCTCGAGGGTTAGGTATGCGGGATCCATGGAAATATCCCAAGAAAGAGTTGATCAGGATGATACAGCGAAAAGAAGGGAATTTTGATTGTTTTGCCAGTTTGAAGAGTTATTGCGAGCAAATGTCTTGTTGTTGGAGAAGTGATTGTATTAAATAGGAAAAATCTGGCTGTTAAACTTAATAAGGAGGTACATATGATGGGGGGAATGCCGAGTCTGGAAATGAGCTTAGCGAATGAAGCTATTCTTTTGGTAGCGTTAGCATTAGGTTATATCGTGTGTTATTTCGCGAATCAGGAAGAGAAGACTATGAAGCAGGTGGGGATTGCGATCGGTATCTTTGTTATTATTTTGAGCTTCTTTTTGATCGTGAATAACCTGTTTTTAATGTCTAAGATGTGCCCGAGTAAGAATTCTATGATGATGCGTAATTTCCAAATGGATCATATGAGAGCTCCTCAGCAGAGAATGAATATGCCTTCTCAGGGGCAGCAGCCGCCTCAGCAGCAGAGGTAATCGTCAGTAGGGAGGACAATAAGAACGTCATTCTGAGGCTAATACGTAGGCTATTTACGAAGAATCTAAGCGGGTTTAAGATCCTTCCTTATAGATAAGTAAGAAACTCAGGATGACGGTTAAGTCTATAAGTAAGCGACTCAGGATGACGAGCCGGTTTGCTGAGTAAAAAAAGACCTGGTCTTGGGTTATAGTACTTTATTTTAAGAAAGACCAGGTCTTGAAATAAAGAGATATTCTTTGTAAACTCAGTCAACACCTGTTTACATAAAGCAACACGTATTGTAACTTATTATTCCGCAGTAACTTAAGGTAGACATCTCGTAGCAATAACAAAATCTGCTCTAAAGCTAAAAGTTTCATTTCTGCAACATCCTGATTTTACCTCTTCTTTCAGCTAAATTTTAGAGTTAATTAAGCGTTCATAAGTTATTTGCCTTCAGTAACTTACATTTCTTGTTGTTAATTACTAAATTAAGTGCTTGACTTGGCATGGATAGTGCTTATATATTATATATATGTACTTATAAGACAGACCCAGACATACTAGGACATAGTGGGACAGTTAGATTATATAATAATACAAGGGGGATGCGGTGGCAAACAGCAAAATGACCATAACGGATGTTGCAGATCGGATCGGAGTAACTCCTAAAACGATCGTGCGCTGGGAGAAATCCGGTAAAGTTCAACAGCCTAAACGCGATTGGCGAGGCTGGAGGATCTACGATAAGCAGGATTTCAAGAAGCTTAAAGACTTTAAAGAAACTATAATATTTTTTGAGGAGGATGGAAATGGTAAAGAAATTTAGCTTAAGTTTAGCTTTTATTATGTGTTTTCTTTGTGTTTCTTGGGTGAATGCTCAGGAAATACAGCCTAAAACACAGCAAGAAGCTGTTGTGGTTACTCAGGCAACAGTTCAGGAACCTCCGCAAGTGACGCCAGCGGTAGATCTGGCACAGAATCAAGCAAGTGCCCAAGCCCAGGCTCAAGAGCAGCCTGTTCAGTCAGCTCCAGTGGCTAAGGCCGTTAAGATCAATGAAGAAGTAGTTTATACCCTTGGGCCTGATGATATTATTGAGATAACCGTTCAGCGGCATCCGGAATTCAGCGGTGTTTTTCCCGTAAATCAGGAGGGGAAGGTCCAGTATGATTTTGTGGGAGACGTCGATGTTACCGGGCTTACCAAAAAGGAAGTAGAAAATAAAATTAAGCAGCTTATTTCTAAGTATGTAGTAAGTCCGGATATCAGCGTTACTATTATGGAGTATAGAAGTAAAGTCATCTATGTCATTGGTGAAGTGCGTAATCCCGGTAAGTATTATATGAGGTCAGAGACTATTCCGGTGAGAGAAGCTGTGGTTGAAGCAGGATTGCCGACAATGGCCGCTGCTATGCGTAAATGCCAGTTGATCACTCCCGATATAAAAGGGAATCCTAAAAAGAAAAAGGTTAATTTATACTCAATATTATATGGCGGGGATCTAAAATATAATATTGATATGCGTCCGGGAGATGTTTTATATGTCCCATCAACGATCATGGCTAAGATAACCAGGGTTATCAGCCCCGTCACAGAACCGTTAACTACTGCAGCAACCGGCGCAAGCGCAGCTTCTACCGGCCAGGGCGCAGTTACCGCTGTCAGGACTCCTACGCGGCCAACGAGATAAACCGAGGTATTATGGAAAATCAAGCATCGTTTCAAAAGTATAATAATCCGCTCGCTTATTTAAAGCTTTTCTTCCGGAGAAAATGGCTCATATTAACGCCTCTTTACATTGGAATAGTCTTAGGGGTGGTTGCTTCTTTTGTGATGCCGGCTAGTTATGACGCAAGAACGATGATCCTGGTTGAAGAGCAGAGGACCATTAACCCGTTGATCCAGGATTTAGCCGTCGCAACAAGTGTTTCTCAAAGGGTGCAGTCGATCAGGGAAGTCTTGCTGGGTTGGAATAGTTTGACCGAGTTAGTAAAAAAATTAAAGCTTGATAAAGAAGTAGAAAATCAACTTCAGTATGAGGAATTAATAAAGGAATTGCAGAAAAGAATACTGGTTCGCATGAGTAATCAGAATATATTCAGTATTGAATATTCAAGTAAAGACGCGCAAGAGGCTTACGCGGTGGTTAAAACACTATCCGAAACTTTTATTGAAGAGAATATCCGCACACAAACCAAAGAAACAGATGTCGCGATCGATTTCCTAAAAGAGCAATTACAGGTTTATAAAAGAAAGATCAAAGAATCCGAGATCTCAGATCTGGAGAAACAGCTCAATCAATTATCACTAGACGCTACTGAACAGCATCCTATGGTTAAAGAATTACGGCAAAAACTTAACGACGCGCAAAAAGAGCTTGCTTCGGGTGAATATAAATTAGACCCTCAAGGGGCTCCGGTCTCACGTTCGGCCAGGGAAACGTTGTTGAAGGAATTGGATAACATAAAATCACAGGATGCAAGCGGCGCCCGTGAACCCAGCCTGTTCGGATCAAACGATTCTGTTGATGATGCCAATGCCGCGTTATTTAAATTATTATTGATGGACAGACTTGATTCTTCAGTTGCCAGGGATATCCGCATCAATGAACAGATCTACAATATGCTGTTGCAGAGGTTAGAGACCGCGAAGATAACGCAGCGTCTTGAAGCGTCGCGTCAGGGGACGCGCTATACGGTGATCGAACCGCCCCGCCTGCCGCTTAATCCTCCGTTTACTAAAAAAATGATCATTTTTGTGATCGGAGGCGTTTTTATGGGTGGAGCTCTTGGGGTGGGGTTGGTATTTGCCAGAGAATTTATGGATCAATCTTTTTTAGATATTGATGATGCCAAACTTCACCTGAAATTTCCTGTTTTAGGGGCTATTTCACGCATTACTACTCGTGAAGAAATTGATAATGAAAAACATAAAGAACGTTTATTTATTATTTCAGGATTAGCAGGCGGTATTTTTGTGATGGTGATCTCAATGCTCTATTATTTGCTTAAAAAATAACTATGTACGAAAAATTCTTTTGTTTTAAAGATAAGCCGTTTAATGTGACTCCAAACCCAAAGTTCTTTTTTCCCAGCCCCAGGCATACGGAAGCCCTGAACAGCCTTATTTATGCTATCCAAGAAAGAAAAGGGTTTGTGGTTATTACTGGAGAGATAGGCGCGGGTAAAACCACGGTTACCAGGACATTACTCAATAAGCTTGATGCCGGGACTAAAGTGGCTTTGATCACGAATACTCACGTGACCGCAAAGGAATTGATCGCCGGGATCCTGGAAGAACTTGAGGTCGAGTATAAATCGGGGAGTAAACAGAGGATGATCTCTGTGCTCAATGATTATTTGATCAAACAGCTTGCCGAGAATATTAATGTGGTCTTGATCATCGATGAGGCACAGAATTTAAGCCCTAACGTTTTGGAAGAAGTCAGGATGCTCTCTAATCTTGAAACCGAAACGGAAAAACTTCTGCAGATCATACTTATCGGCCAGCCGGAGTTAAAAACAAAGTTAGGCCATAGAAAGCTTGAACAATTAAGGCAGAGGATCGCTGTACATTACCATATTACACCCTTGACACAGGAAGAAACAACCGCGTATATCCTGCACAGGCTTGGATTGGTGAGTTTAAATGGACACGCTGAAATATTCCAGCCTCAAGCGCTTAATTTGATCTACCGTCATTCTCGCGGCGTTCCCCGGATCATAAATCTTATTTGCGATAGCGCGTTACTTTCAGGTTATATCTCCGATACAAGGACAATTAATGAAGGTATAGTAATAGATGTTATAAAAGATAGAGAATTTGCTCAAGAGCAGATTGATCTTAACGGTACACCCCTTATTTCCGGTAACAAGATCCATTGCTGTACTCGTTGCCTGCATTACAATGATTGCGGTTTAAAATGGGACCGCGGGACCAGGGGAGAAGAACAGCTTTGTTGTCACAGCTGTTATAATTATTTGGCGTGTATGCAGCATGATCCTGTAACAAAGCACGCAAAGACGCATAATTTATAAACAAAACATGTTTTAAGGAGAAAAAATGGGTAAGATAACCGACGCATTAAAAAAAGCCGCTGAAGAAAGACTCTCGCGTATAGATAAATTGGATGAAAAGTCGGAAATTTCATATCAGTTTGTCGTTCAAAGGACAGTGGATGCCAATTATGACCCGCGCATTGTATCATTTTATGACCCTCATTCTCCTGTTTCTGAACAATACCGGATGCTCAGGACTAATCTTCAAGCCATTAATTCTGAAAAACCGATTAAAATGATCACCATTACCAGCTCGATCCATAGTGAAGGAAAGAGTATTACTTCAATAAACCTGGCTATTTCAATGGCGCATGATTTAAATAAAAAGCGCATACTTTTAGTTGATGCTGATCTTCGCCGCGGTAAAACGGGTAAATATCTGGGCATTGAACATCCGGTTGGCCTTTCGGATCTGATCTCAAACGGTGCCAATATAGATGACGCGATCGTCAAGATCGGTATTGAAAATTTGATGTTTTTACCGGCAGGAAAAGTGCCTCATAATCCGGCTGAACTGCTTAATTCTCTTAAATTCCGTAATTGTATTAATGCGCTTAAAGAAAAATTCGATTATGTGCTTTTTGATTCTCCGCCTATTATTCCGGTAACCGATGCGGGGTTGATCGGCGCGCAGACCGATGGGGCTATCATGGTGATCCAGGCTAACCGGACGCAGCGAGGCATCATTAAGCATAGCGAAGATATGCTGCGTCAAGCACGCGTTAAGATCTTAGGATATGTCTTGACCAATGTTCAATATCATGTCCCCGAATATATTTACCGCTATTTGTAAATGTGTTATTACATGCGAGTTCAGACCGGGCGAACCTTTAAGCCCGGGTGTTGAGGGATCGCGATTAACAAGACCTGGTCTTGACAGGTCGCTTTAAATTGTAGATAAGACCAGGTCTTAAATCTGATTAATTAGAAAATAATTGTTTATTACTGAATAGGTCTAAAAAATGTCCAAAAACAAACTTTTCGGAACTGATGGGATCAGGGGTACACCCGGAGAACATCCTTTAACCGATGATATGATACTCAAGATCGGCAAAGCAGCCGCTACTTTACTGCATAATCAAAGAAAAGCAGGGGGTAAGCATTATAAGATCATTATTGGTAAGGATACACGTATGAGTTGTGAAGTTATCGAGAAGCTGTTGGTAGGAGGTATTTCTGCCTGTGGGGTCGATGTTTCTTTAGTCGGGATCATCTCTACTCCGGGGTTATCATTTTTAACCAGAAGATTAAAAGCTGACATGGGGATCATGATCTCCGCGTCGCATAATTGCGCGGCAGAAAACGGTATTAAGTTTTTCTCAAACTCCGGGTATAAACTTTCTGACGCGCAAGAAAAAGAGATAGAAGAATTGGCTGGCGGAAGCTTTATTGACTCCGATAAATTATCCGTTGATGAATCAGGGTTAGTAACTCACGCGCACGATGGAGAAAGGCTTTATATCGATTTCTTGAAATCAAAAGCATCCATGTTGGATTTAAGTGAACTTAAAATTGTGGTTGATTGCGCTCATGGCGCTCTTTATAGTATTGCGGGAAAGTTATTTAAAGAATTAGGCGCGAAAGTCTATGTTTTAAATGACCAGCCAAACGGTACGAATATTAATTTAGACTGTGGCGCACTTCATCCTGAAAATATGGCTAAGTCGGTAGTTAAGCATAATGCCGATATCGGTTTTTCGTATGATGGTGACGGTGATAGGGTAATTTTATCTGACGAGAAAGGAAATGTGCTGGACGGAGATTTTATCATGGCTATTGTCGGCACTAAATTGATCAAGGAGAATA
The DNA here is from genome assembly GCA_964588175.1 of uncultured Planctomycetales bacterium. Lineage (GTDB taxonomy): Bacteria > Omnitrophota > Gorgyraeia > Gygaellales > Profunditerraquicolaceae > JBAZTA01. The sequence goes on along the minus strand of CAZPNW010000003.1, from coordinate 356 downwards.
AACTTCCCCAAAAGAGTGTTGTTGCTACTGTGATGAGTAATTATGGTTTGGAAGAAGCTTTGGGGAATGCGGGAGGTAAGCTTATTCGTACGGATGTAGGAGATAGGAACGTCACTGAGGCGATGTTAAAAAACAATCTGATCTTTGGAGGAGAGCAGGCAGGCCATATTATTTTCCTGCAACAGTCAACTTCAGGGGACGCGCTGATAGTTTCTTTGGAGCTTTTGAAAGTGATGCAGCAGACAAAAAAGAGCTTGAGTAATCTTTCTTCTTGTATGAAAAAATACCCGCAGGTATTGGTGAATATCAAAGTCAGGGAAAAGAAGCCGTTTGAAGAGGTCCCAGAGATTTCTTCA
>CAZPNW010000002.1:0-5123 GCA_964588175.1 uncultured Planctomycetales bacterium | reverse complement strand
CCTGCGTTCTATACCTGATCAGGGGCATTGCCGTTTGCCAATAAGAAGTCCCCACTATTTCAAAATTGCCGTATTCATCCGGAAGATTCTCCGAATAGCCGAAAAGCTGATTAAGGCGGTACAAAGTTATATCCGGCCCTTGCGCGACCGCCATATGAGTGCCTTCCGTTAAATTATAAATTGCACCTATCGTCGCAGAAAAAAACTCCTTGATAAACCGATATTGACGGTCAGTAACGCCTTCAGCGGCTAGAAATATGTGTTTGCATTTAAAAACGGGCTTCCTCTTATCCCTTATAAATTTAGCGACCTCTTCTAAACAGCTGGGATAAATGACAAAAAATTCCGGCTCAAAACGTACCAATTTTTCATAGATAGCCTCTATCCACTGAGGGGTAAAATGTGGCGGAGAAAGCATTAATACGGTGCCCCGCTCTTCCCAGGGGGGCTCGTTCTTTTTTTTCATCGCGTCATTTCCGCACCTGACGATCTTGCTTTTTTTGAGCTGAAAACCAACTTTTTCGAATTCATAATTATTAAATGCCCTGACAACATCCAAGTCTCTTAAAGACTTCCAAACACCGATGCCCTGCCCCGTTGACCCGCCTCCTGTTTTGTAATAAAGCCCCCGTTTATTATATTTTTGGTTAATAAAAGCATCCTGGTTACGCATGATCGTTTCCTTGCTCAAATATGGAAAGACTTTTAAAATATCATAAGCGCTCTCTTCATTGATTTCTTTAACGCTCACCCGGACATTCTCCCGGTAATACGGCACATAACTCAAGGCCTCCCTGAGGAGGAGGGCCAAGCGTTTTTTTAAATACTTTTTCAGGTACAAGGCGTTGGAGCCTGTTTCCTGCAGCTTCAAAAGGCGCTTAACTTCAAAATACAGCCTGTCATATCTTAGAAAAGCCGGCAACGCCTCCTTAAAGCGAAGCCCCGCGCTATACAATCCTGGTTTTGACCTGATAAATTGTCTTAACATGACTTTTCAGTGAAACGTAAACTTAATTAAATTTTCCTGTGCTTAAAACGCAATAAAATATTTTTCAAGGAACGCTTCGGCAGCGGCAGGAGGAGCAGCTTATCCGCGAGCCATTTATAGCCCCGATAGCAGCCAAGGGCAATAGAAACGAAAACAGGGTTGTTTATTTTTAATTCCATACACAACCTGGTAATGATAAACTTATTTTCTATCAGGACTATTTTGCTTTTAAAGGCTTTCTGGCGTTCAAGGAATTCAACCATATCCATATCGCGCTCTTTCCAAGGGTATTCCTGGCGGGAGAGAAATTTTAACGGCTGATCCCGGCTCATGATCTCAATACCAAAACGTTCGGGATGCTTAAAGATCACCGTATCCTTTTCCAGCTTGAACCTGTAAAAAGTAAAGAAAATATTATTGTCGCGAATATGCCTGCCGATAAAGCGTTCGCTAACAGCGAAGTTCTCAAACCGCTCCCCGGGGCCCCCAAACATAAAAGAACACTCGCTTACGATCCCCAGTCGGGACGCCTTCTCCAGGATCCCTTCCGCTTTTTGAATATCAAATTCCTTCGCGTAAATATCTACCATATTCTGCGCGGCACTTTCCAGCCCCCAGAATATATATTCGCAGCCGACTGCCGCGATCTTTTCAAGCAGCTCAAAGCTCATTGAATCGAATTTCGCGTTCATCATGCTGGGAAACTTGAAATTCTCTTTTAAAAAAGCATCTAAGACCTTCGATAAAAAAACATGGCTGCTATTGATGGAGGAATCGCAAAATACGATCACCGCGTTATCATAACGGCGGTACAATTCTTTAATTTCGCTTACGACTTTTTCGAGGCCTTTGAACAGGAGATCGTCTACCAGGCAGCCGGTGCAAAAAGTGCACTTATTTGAACACCCGATACTCATACGGTAGGGGATCATAAAAAACGGCCGGCTCCTTGAAGGAAGAGACATGAGCCGCTTCCTGATTATCAACCTGCGGGAAATATTGCGCCTGCTAACTCCTCCGTCAAGCCTGTACCTCTCCAGGTCAAAATCGGAAAAGTCAGGCGATTCTTCCAGATCAGCCGGGGCATTCCTCTTGCCGTTATCAATGAAGCGCTCTCCCCGCCGGAAACATAACCCCCTCATACCGTAATCCAACGCGGCCCCGCAAGCGAAATGGCGCGCCAGGTTCTCCAAAGGGATCTCGCCTCTTCCTTTTACAAAAAAATCGACATAGCCGGGCATTGTTAGATCCTTAATGGTGATAAAAGGCCCGCCTAAACAAATAGGCAGTTGGGGGAATTGCCGTTTTATCTGTTTGCACAGCGCTAAGGCATACGGATAATTAACAAAACCCATGACCGATATTCCGACCAACTTTATACCGCTCAGGCAGGGCAAAGCTTTAAAGCAACAATCAAGGTATCTTTTCAGAGCATCCGTCTGCCGGCCCGCGAGCAGCCAGCGTTGGAAATCATCTTCCTGTAAGTATTGCAGCGGATAGATAGGAAGCGTGTTCCGCAGATCGTAATGGCTGACTTTAAAACCGCGCTTGCGCAAATAACTCACCAGGACAGAAGTCCCATAAGGAATAAACCTGCGCTGGTCGTAATAACCGTCTTCGATCCCCGCAGCATTGATCATCAAGATCATTTTCTCATAACCTCATATTCAAACCCGGATACTGTTATTTTCTAACGAACCTCTTTGCGGCTGTGTAACAGGCCCAAAAGATGCATCAGGTGCGGCTTAAGGTCAGACAAAGACACTTCGCAAGAAACATTGTCAAGCCGGCAGTACTCCTTTAAAAGCTTTATTTTATTTTTTTCCGTTAACCAATAAAAAAGCTCGCCGAATAAAACCCAGCGGAACTCTTTTCCCTCCTGATAATCATAATGGAGCTCAATGTGCCGGTCAAGGGCTTTGCTGAAAAGAATAAACGGGAAATCGATCCCGCAGGATAGGGCGATCTCTAGTGTCCCTACCAGGCGCGGATTAATATCGATAAGCTTCGGGACGTTATCTTTTGAATCGACGAGATATTGGATCCCCAGGATACCGTTCCAGCGCATCGATTTAATCAACCGCGACGAAAGGTCCTTAATGGCCCCGTCTTTCAGGGAGCGCGCGGCTATGCCCGGGCCGAAAGCGCGGGGAAAATTACGTAATGTTTCCCACATAAAGCTGCTTCGGGGGGCATGATCTTCACAGTAAGCGAAGAAATTATAGACCTTGCCCGTGATATATTCCTGAATAAGGGGCAATGCCCCCTCAAAAATGATCTCTTTCGGGCCCGGGTTATTTTTATGAAGTGCCGCGTTCTCAAAGATCTCGCGCAGCTGCCGCGGTGTCGACGCCTTCTTTATCCCGAAGCCGCCCGCTGAAACGCGCGGCTTCACGAGCACAGGATAGCTGAGCTTTTCAGACAGGCCTTTTACTTCCGCGATCCCCTGCGGGAAAAATGTCCTTGGCACGGGGATGCCTAAACTCACCGCCAGTTCAGCGGCATTTCTCTTATCTCCCATATCCCTGAATAGATCATACTCAGGCAAGGGGATCAAACGGGTATAGCGCCGATACTCATCCTGGTGCCGCAATACTACTGAAAAAGCCTTATCCATGGAAGGGATAAGAACATCGGGCTTAAATCTTTTAACATGCTCCAATATTACGGAATGCATCTGCCTGCCTTCGGGATCAACAGGATAAACAAAATGCTCTTTACAATACCGTGAAAAGAATGCTCTGGATATTTTTGAATGCCCGCCCACAAATACCGTTATTCCGCGGCGGCCTAAGCATCTGGCCATCGCTAAGGCCTCGCGGGTATTTCCATCCAGCAACATAACACTTTGTTTATCCATAAACAGCCCTGTCTCTATTCTTAGAACGAGCGCTTCACGTTAAAAGATCATTTTGCCGGTAAAATCTGACGGACCTCCTGACTCCTTCTTCAAAATTCACTTCCGCGTGGAAATCGAGCTCTTTTCTTGCCTTCTCAACATTAAAGGCGCGGTCCTGAGTGAAAAACCTGACCCGGCTCAGCGTAACAAGCGGTTCAAAACCAAAAAGTTTCGCGCAATATTCGCTCACCTGCGCCGCTATACAAGCGAAACCCAAAGGGACAGCGATCCGGGGTAAAGACGCTCCGAGCGCTTCGGCAATGGCCCCGGCCACCTGCCTTACCGGCAAAGGGCTCCCCCCGGCTATTATGTATACCTTATTTCTTATCTCCTCATTAAGGCAGCGTAAAAGAGCGCGGACAACATCCCCGATATACGTAGGCTGCATTTGAGCATTACCCGAGCCTATAATATAAAAACTTTTTCTCTGAATTGCTTGAAACAATCCCAGGACATGCGAATCCCCTTCACCATACACAAATTCAGGCCGGATAATGACATAATCAAGGCCGCTTTTCTTTACGCATTCCTCAGCTTCGGCCTTTGTTTGTTCATAAATATTAGAAGGGCGATAGGGGCTATTTTCATCGCCGATGAAGCCAACGGTAGGGCCGATAACTCCCGCTGAGCTCAAAAAAATAAACTTATTTACACCGGCATGAGCTGCCGCGCGCAATACATTTTTCGTTCCAACGACATTGGTCAGATAATAGTGTTCAGGCTCAATCCCGAATTTACCCAGCAATCCCGCGCAATGGAATACGATATCGATCCCTTCAAACATTGATCCCAAGGATCTCGCGTCGGTAATATCGCCAAACCTCAAATCAATAGGCCCTTGTTGAATCGGCCGCGGCCTTACCAGGCCCCGGACAAAATGCCCTTGTTTTAACAAAGCGGCGGAGAGATGCTTTCCGATAAAACCAGTTGCTCCCGTAACCAGACAATTCATTTTAAGCTCTTCGATCTTTAATTAAAGCGCGCCTGCGGCTAACCTGAACCAATTCCGGCTTCTGCATAAAGAATTAATATAGTAGCTGCTTACCGAAGTACAATGGCATTTTGTTTTATTAACCTGCCTGCTGAACAAAGCGCTTTCGCGGCTAAACCATATTTTCCTAAAATCATATCCGCACGCTTTCAGGTCGCCAAGGCTTTGCGCGCGGACACAACAACCCCCTATATTCCCGTCAGAAGAAACCTGCCCGAAAGCAGTACCGGCATAACAAGGAACAT
>CAZPNW010000001.1:0-3700 GCA_964588175.1 uncultured Planctomycetales bacterium | reverse complement strand
AGCAGGCAAAGATCACTTTACTCTATGACTCTCTCTGCGAACGCTTTGATTTAAAGAACGAAAAAAGCGCTATTGCCATGTACCCGCTGGTTAAACACGGCATTGCCTTTCATCACGCGGGAATGCTTCCGACATTAAAAGAAGTAATTGAACGGCTTTTTACCAGCAAATTACTGAAAGTGATCTTTACCACGGAAACCTTTGCTCTGGGCATTAACATGCCCAGCCGCAGCGTCGTATTCGATGAACTGCGTAAATTCTACGGCCGTTACGTGCGCAACCTCAAGACCCGTGATTTTTACCAAATGGCCGGCCGCGCGGGCAGGCGCGGCATGGATAAAGAAGGTTTTGTCTATGTCCGTGTGAATTTGAACAGGATCAAACATGAAGAAGTAAGGAATATTCTTTACGGTAAACCCGAGGAGGTCAAAAGCCAGCTTAATAATTCTTACGCGACGATCCTTAACCTTTACCAACGCTATAAAGACGAACTTTACCGGATCTACGAATTCTCATTCCATTATTTTCAGACCAAGAAACACCAGCAAAAAGAAGCCCTCAGGTTAATGCAGGCAAAATTATCGCTTTTGAAAGATTCAGGCTATATTGCCGATGAAGCATTGACCGCAAAAGGTCAGTTTGCCAAGAATGTTTACGGTTATGAACTGCTTTTATCCGAACTCTTCGCGCGCAACTGTTTTGAAGAGCTCGATGAATTCGGGCTGGGGATACTGGCGGCGGCAATTGTTTTTGAACCGAGGAAAAACCAGCAGGTCCATCAACTCTCCAAGACAGCGCGGGGAATACAAGAACTCTGTGAAGACGCGTTTGAGAAAATATACAATAAAGAATCAAAATACAGGATCTACCCGTTCAGCAAAGCGCCGTTTTTTCACCTGGCAAAACCAATGGAATGCTGGCTGCAGGGTATGCAGTTCAGCAAGATACTGCAATACAGCGATACCGATGAAGGCGAAGTCGTGCGTTATTTCAGGATGAGCATCCAAATTCTGCGGGAAATCAGCAAAACCCCCATCTCCCCTCTCTTAAAAGAAAAGATCAAAGAAACGATCCGTGTTATCAACCGCGACATCATTGACGCGGAGAAGCAGCTCAGAGAGAGCTAAAAGTCCAGCCATAGGTTAAAGTTTGGGTTATTTAACGTTAATTTAAAAGTCTAAAGTTTAAAGAACTAAGGAAATCCAAAGAATAAAGTATAAATTTTAAAATTACCTGCCTGCAGGAACCTTAAACCTTTAAACTTTAATCTTCCTTTGTTATTTATCCTTTAGACTTTAGACTTAACTTGTCATATACCTAACTACCAATAATAAAGTCACAAGACACAGGTCACAGGTCATATGCAGTCGATGGTCGATAGTCTATAGTAACGGGTAATCCGGGGAACCGGAAAGCCGAAACTAGGGGATCTGGAGACCCGATGATCTAGAGATTAAAAGAACAATCCCAGAAAGTTAGAAGTTAAAAAGCAAAAAAAAGCAGTCTTATCTTATAATGAATCTGCCGGTTTTTCGAGCGCATCACGATTTTAGCCAATGGAGCTTTGGCATTGAGGGAATCCCAAGGCCCCGCGAGAGCGGGGCAATCTTGGGACGGCGATGCTGTTTGAGGGTTTTTTGCTAGAGCAAAAAACACGAGTTCAGCAGCCGCCGAAATGCCAAAGACCATTGGCGTGCCGTCTAATCACAAAAATAATACGGCAAAATCGTGTTTAAGCGAGAAAAACCGGCAGATTCATTTCCAAATCGTAGGTCTCATGTCGCAGGTCGCATGGCAATAAAATAGCTATAGACTTGAGACTTGTGACCTGTGACTGGGACACCCGTGACTTTTAACTTTTTACTTTCTTAATCTTATATAATCGAGGATGATCTTCTTGTGGTCGAAGGCAAAGGATAACGCGCTGATCTTACGCAGCGGAACGACTTTAACGCCCGCGGCGTCATCGCCCGCGCGGGGAACACCTATTGCTCTGGCTGTAAAAACGGTGCCGATGGTGTGAAAGCGGGGGTCACGGCAGGGGTCTGAATAAGTGTGGAATTGTTTTACATCGTAAAGGTCCAATCCGGTCTCTTCTTTGGCTTCACGCGCGACTGCTTTCTCTAAACTCTCTCCATAATCGACAAAACCACCGGGCAAAGCCCATCCGAACGGAGGATTGCTTCTTTTTATTATCACGATCCCTTCTTTAAGCTCGATGATCGCGTCCACGGTGACAAAAGGGCTTTTGAGTTTGTTGACGATATAATCCAGATAGCCGAACATATTACGCTCAAAAGCATTAAAGGTTTCTTTATCCGGCAGGCAAAAAATTATTTTCTTTAAAGAAGGATCCGGTTCCTGCCGTATATACCGATAGACCTCCTGGGCCATGATCTTAGCGCAGGCAAGCGGGCTTACTCCTTTTAAACCATACCCGAGTGACGGGAAAACAATAGATATCATTTTTAACTGCTGGGCGGCCCGCAAACAATTCCCGGCAGCATTCCTTATTTTTATTTCATCGGTCTTGAGAGCGGCACCCGCGGCGACCGCATGTATCACCACACGGGCCTTTAAGTTGCCGCTATCCGTCAAGCAGACCTTCCCTGCACAAAGCGGGCTCATCTGTATTGCCTGCGCTTCTATGCTTTTTCCGCCTTTTCTTTTTATCGCCGCCGCAATACCGCGGCGCATAACAAGGCTCTTATCAGCTACAGACACCAGAGCATCTGCGGAACATGCGGTAATATCGCCCTGTTTTACAGAAATATTTATATTATTGATCTTCATGGGGATTCATTTTAGGTACGGCCGGATATCCGGCTACCCGGTTACCCGGATAACCGGTTTTCATTGTATCAATCTTATTACTTCAAATATCCTTTTTCTTCCATTTTCATGCGTAATTTTTCAAAAGCCTCTCCCACTTCTTTAAACTCGTCATATTTCCGGAAATGAAACGGAGGCGTCTTCTTCCCCTCACTGAGCATAATTAAATGTTTTTCAAGCCGGTATAACGGCCCGGCAATGCGGTGAGAATACAAAAGCGCTAAGATCCCCACGCACATCAAAATTATCGGCAAGATAGTCAATAATAACACCTTCGTATTGATCCAATCCACCAGATCTTTGTAGTGCTTCATTTCCAGGGTATGCTGCAGGATATAAAGTTCGCGTTTCATCACTTCTATTTTATCCTCCAACTCAATCCCTAGGTCGGGATTCGTCAGTTTTTTAAGCGTTTGATGAAGCGAAGCTGTTTCCTGGGCAAGCTTGAGCTTCTCATTTATCATAAGATTCTCACCGCTTTTAAAGAGTAAAAAGATACTAAAAACACTCATGATCAACGCCGGGATGATCGTCATGGCGATATACTTGACCTGGCTTGACGGATGAACAAAATACGCGCCTCGCTTACCTTTTTTCTTCATAAACGCCCTCTCCTGTTTTAAAATATTCTCTTAAAGCTTTTAACCGGCAATTAATAAGAAAGTGTCACAATAAAATCCTGAAAATCTTTATCACCGCCGTTCCTGGTATCTTCGCAGCCTATGGTGATCTTACGCAACGATGGATTCATGTAAATCTTCATATGATCGGCATTATCGGAATTACCGCTTGTTTCAGAATAATAGGTGTACCCGCTGCCCTCCGGAGTAGTCATATAAAAACCTACGATCTCACCGCTCTCGGTGGG